>JAENWQ010000144.1 GCA_016649855.1 Actinomycetota bacterium
ACCGCGCGGAACTCACCTTTAAGGAGGGTTCCGCGCGGCCGGCCGCGGGCTAGGCGACTCAAAGGTGAGTTAGGGGGTTCGGCGGACTCCGAGTCCGTCGATCCGGACTCGCTTTCCCTGGGAGAGGACCTCGATCGTGATTGTTCCCTCTTGAGTCTGTCCGAAGGTCGCGACCTCGACCGCGACCCTGTTCCGCTCGCGCGTTGAGTCCAGGGAGATCTCCTCGAGCACCTGGCCCCCGAAGCGGATCTCTATCCGGCCGCACCCCGGGCATTTCGATACCAAGACGTCGAAGCTGTTCCCACGGACGCTCTTCAATTTGAGGGTCGCTCCACGCGTGGAGGTCTGTTTGTACGTGCCTTGGTAGAAGTCTTGGCCCGTCTTCTTCTCCCACCCTCCGCCGGCCAGCGAGCGATCATCGCTCCGGACCGCGATGCAACGCTCTTCACCCCACGGGGATGTGTTCTCGGCATCATCCGTTGCTCGTGATGAGAAACAATAGCTGCGCCCAGGGGATCCCGTCATAACCGCGGACCTCTTGTCGGCCCCAGTCAGCCACCGCGTGTGGGAGCCGAATCCGCCGCTCTTGCCGGCGTCGCGGTAACGGACGTCGAAGGTCAGATCGTCGTCGACATCGTCGGTTGCTTTCCACTTCACGCTCAGCTTGCGCGACTCGGAGAAATGTCCTTCCGGCGACGACACTTCGGCTGCGTCGGGGGCCTTGCCGTCGGCGACCATCCCGGTTGGGATCGTGGCCGACGAAGCTTCCCCGGCCTCGTTCTTCGCCGTGACGACCGCCTTGATCTGGTCCCCGTAATCGGCCCGCTGTATCTCGTAGATCGCGTCCGTGGCTCCAGAGATCAACTGGCAGGAGTCCGCGTCGCACCTCTTCCACTTGTAGGACAGCGCGATGGGCTTGGTTCCCTTCCAGGTCCCCGGGGATACGGTCAAGGTTCCCCCGGTCTCAGCCTCTCCGGAGATCTCCGGTTGTTCCCTCACGCTCGGAGGAACGGGGATCCTGAACAGTTTCAGCGTGCCGGCCTTTCCGTCGTTCAGGTCGACGTTGCCTGTGATCCCCGGCACCGAACCCCCGCTCGTGTACTGCCAGAACGACCATCCGTTCCCGGCCCAGTTATCGGCCGGGACCATCGGAGACTCCGCCTCCGTGTAGTGCGCGACCCACAGGCCGTTGCCGGCGAGAGCGAACTCCTGGGTGTCATCGAGACGGTTCGTCCATAAGTAGGGACTCGTGTAGATCAGCGGCTTGACCCCGGTGCCCGACTCGACCCGTTCGAGCCACGTTCGGATCCAGATCGTCAGACTCCCGGCGTCCAGTCCTCCGAGATCGCCCTCGACGTCGAGAACGGGATAGAGGTCACCGGGGGCCGGAGCCCCGATCGCGAGGAAGTGATCCGCTTCACCGCGGGCGTCCTTCCTGACCGCTTCATCGGTGCTCCCGTTCGGACGAGCGAAGTGATAGGCGCCCACCCTCAGGCCGGCGTCCCCGGCCCCCGAACGGTTCGTTCCGTAGAAGGCATCGATATAGGTGTCTCGCTCAGTGGCCTTGATGAACGTGAAGCGGTAGCCGGCATCGGCGACCTGGGTCCAGTCGATGTCGCCCCGGTCGTTCTGATAGTGGGAGACGTCGATCCCCGGGATCGGTGCCGCCGAAGCCGCGGTTGGCAGTCCGAAACCAAGAAGGATCAGGATCGATGCAGCCATCGAGCTTCGGATCCATCTACGAGTTTGTCCAGCCCGTCCAGCCAAGACCCTTCAACCCCTCATATCCGATACGGCAAACCTCCCCCGGGAGCCCGGGAGGGCGTAGGAAAACACGGGTGGCCCGATATGTCCACCAACCCGAGAGAGGAACGGACACCGGGGCCGGTAACAGGCCTATTGGTATCGAACCACCAATCTCTGCCGGGTCAAGTGGGCCCCACGGGGGGAATATGCGCATGCAGCGGGCTGTTATTTGTACATGGACCACAAGGATTGCCCCCTTCCCACCAGGGAGGGAATCCCGTACCATTGGCGAATAGATTCAGGTGAATAGGTACAGGAGATCCTACATCGAGGACAGACTCGGCTCCCGGCCCCGCCGCAAATGCGGCAATCGTGATTTTTCGCCGGCCGATCCACTCGGAGTGGAAGCACGTGAGCACGATCCGCGTGCGTCTATCGAAAAACGGAATCGAGCCGGGACAGAGAGGTTGATGCACCGATGAGCCAAACGTCGCGCCCCTCGCGGTCGTACGAATCGCGAGAAGAAGCCGCACACGAGGATCTCGTACGGCAATATCTGCGCGAGATCGGCCAGTACCCTCTCCTCACGGACGTGCAGGAGGTCGAGCTCGCCAAGGCTATCGAGGACGGCGAGAAGGCCCAGGAGAAGATGGACAAGGCCAAGAAGCTGTCCGACAAGCAGCGCATCGAGCTGCAAACCCGCATCCGGGTCGGCCGGCAAGCCAAGCGCCGCTTCATCCAGTCCAACCTTCGCCTCGTAGTTTCGATCGCCAAGAAGTACTCCGCCGCTGGACTCCCGCTCCTCGATCTCATCCAGGAAGGGAACCTCGGTCTGATGCGTGCGGTCGAGAAGTTCGACTACCAGCGGGGCTTCAAGTTCTCCACCTACGCCACGTGGTGGATCCGTCAGGCGATCACCCGCGCCATCGCGGACAAGGCCCGGACCATCCGGATCCCGGTCCACATGGTCGAGACGCTGTACCGCGTTCGCAAGGTCCAGAGCGAGCTTCTCGAGAAGCTGGGCCGCGAGCCCACCATCGACGAGATCGCCGACCAGTCCGACCTGACGCCCGACAAGGTGCGCGAGGCGTTCCGGGTGCTCCCCGAGCCTGTGTCGCTCCACGAGCCGGTTGGTGATGAAGACGCCGAGCTCGGCGACTTCATCGAGGACGAGGACGTCGAGGGTCCCTTCCAGGCCGCCGCGGTCGCGCTGCGCCAGGAGGACCTCTGGAACATGCTGGGGTCACTGTCCGACCGTGAGCGCAAGGTGCTGGCCCTTCGTTTCGGGCTCATCACCGGCGAGCCCCGCACGCTCGAAGAGGTCGGCAAAGAATTCAACCTGACCCGCGAGCGGATCCGTCAGATCGAGGCCAAGGCGCTCAGCAAGCTGCGCCACCCCTCGACCCCGGGCAAGCTACGCGACATGGTCACCATCTAAGAGCGCAACTAGCAAGTACGCTCGCGGCATGGTTACCACCGTCGTTCTCGCCAACTGCGATATAGATCGCGTTCCTGAGGCTGCCCAGCAGGTCGCCGACCTCCCCGAGGTATCCGAGGTCTACTCGGTCGCGGGCGACTACGACCTCGTGATCATGGTCCGGGTCCGCAACCATGAGGACCTCGCCCGGGTCGTAACAGAGGGCATCCGGCGAGTGCCGGGGATCGAGAAGACGCGGACCCTCGTGGCGTTCAAGGTCTACTCCCGCCACGACGTCGAGTCCTTATTCTCGCTGGGGTTCGACGAAGAGACCAGCTAGGCGCCGGCGCTGATGGATGCGCTGATCGCCCACTATCACGAGATCGGTCTCAAGGGCCGCAACCGGATGTTCTTCGAGGACGCCCTGGTGAAGAACCTCAGGCGCGCGCTTGAAGGAACCGGCTACAAGCGGGTCCAGCGGAACTACGGCCGAGTCCTCATCGAGTTGAACCCCGACGCCGACACCGAAGAGGTCATAGCGCGCTCAGCGCGCGTCTTCGGCATCGCATATATCGGCGCGGGGGTCCAGGTACCTCCCGACCTCGAACGGATCAAGGAGGTTTCGCTCGCGCTGCTCAAGGACGAACCGTTCACTTCCTTTGCGATCCGCGCGCGGAGGCAGAACTCGCGTCTCGAGATGAAGAGCAACCTGATCAACGTCGAGGTCGGCTCGCACGTTCAAGGAGCGATCGAGGCGCCCGTGGATCTCTCGAATCCGGACGCCACGGTTTGGATCGAGCTATTCGACGACTCGGGGGTGGTCTACCGCCGCAGGGTAAAGGGGCCGGGCGGACTTCCGGTCGGTGTCTCCGGTCGCATGCTGGCGCTGCTCTCCGGCGGGATCGACTCCCCGGTGGCGGCGTGGCGCTTGGCGCGACGCGGTGCGAGTGTCGACTTCGTTCACTTCCACGGACAACCGTTCACGGACCCTTCCTCGGTCCGGCAGGCTCAAGAGCTTGCCGGAGTACTCGCGCGCTATCAGCTAAAGGCGAAGCTCCATCTGATCCCTTTGGCCGACGCGCAACGTGAGATCGTCACCCACGCGGCATCGAGCATGCGCGTCGTGCTCTACCGGCGCACGATGGTGCGCATCGCAGCTGCCCTGGCAGACGAGATGGGCTACAAGGCGTTGATCACCGGAGACTCACTCGGGCAGGTCGCGTCGCAGACGATCGAGAACATCAAGACGGTCGACGACGCGATCCCTGGGGTCGAGATCCTCCGGCCGCTGATCGGGAACGACAAGCAAGAGATCATCGATCTCGCGATCGAGATCGGGACCTATGACATCTCGACCCGTGCCTACCAGGACTGTTGCGTGCTCTTCGAACCCCGCTCCCCCGCCACCCGCTCGAAAGTGGAGCAGGCGGAACTGGGTGAGTCGGAACTGGACATCGACGCTCTCGTGGGCAAGGCCCTCGCCGCTCGCGAGACCATCCAGATCAACTTCCCCTAGACCGGCCTCGCTTGGGTTGATATTCTTTCCTTGAACCGTCGCCGAGAATGGCGACCTCCGAAGAGAGACAGCATTCTCGTCTTTGCATTCTCGTCTCTGCTGTCACTCGGAAATGGGGTAAGCATGGGAAACCCTTACGAGGAACAGCAGCAAACGCTCGCACCGGTGGCGAGCGCTCTCCCGGAGGGGTTCGCCGACCCCGTGCCCCTCGGCCTACTCGGTTATGGGATGACGACAGTCCTGCTGAGCCTGGCAAACGCCGCCGTCTACGAGGCGGGAAGCATGGTGCTGGCCATGGCCGTGTTCTTCGGCGGCATCGCGCAGGTGATCGTCGCGATCATGGCTTACCGCAACCGCAACACGTTCGCGCTCACCGCGTTTGCGGGGTACGGCTTCCTCTGGATCACGATCGCCTTTCTAACGATCGGCGGCATCCATGGTTGGGCTGGCGCCGACTCAAGCACCGCGATGGGCTTCTACCTGCTGATGTGGGCGATCTTCACCTTCGGGCTGATGATCGCTTCCTCGGTGGCACCGCGAGCCCTCACCGGTGTGCTGGTGTTGACCGTGATCCTGCTGTCGGTGCTGGCGATCGCCAACTGGACCGAGAGCGCCACGATCGTCAAGATCGGCGGCTGGGAAGGTGTCCTGACCGGTGCCTCGGCGATCTACCTCGCGTTCGCCTTCCTGCTCAACGAGACCTTCGGGCGGACCGTGCTGCCCGTCGGCGACCCACTGGCGAAGACGGCCGGATAAGGAGGAGGTAGACCATCATGGCAGTAGCAAGCACCCAAGCCAGCGGCTTGGTTTCGGTAGACCGCTACACGGCCGGGCTGGTAGGCCCGAGCCTCAAGATGGACCAGATCGTCCAGGATGGAGGGCGCATTCAGACGATCTGCCCGCCAGGATGTTGGGGCCCGATGATCACGCCCCAGTTCACCGGCGGCCACGAGGTGTCGTGGCCGGTCGCGGTCGAAGGAGCCAAGGTCGGCGACGCGATCGCGATCACGATCGAGCGGGTCCACGTCCGCTCGCTGGCCACCAGCTCAGGGACGATGATCACCAAGGAGGCTGCCTTCGGTAGCGACCCGTTCGTGGACAAGAAGTGTCCGAGCTGCGGCACTCTCTGGCCGAAGAGCCGCCTGGAGGGCACGGGTAAGGACGCCGTCCGCTGCGCTGAATGCGGCGCCGAGTGCAGCGCGTTCGCATTTGAGGAGGGCTATACGATCGTCTTCGACGACGAGCGCGTGGTCGGCCTGACCGTCGATGAGCGAGTCGCCCACGACTTCGCTCTTCGCGCCAAGGAGGTCGCCGCGCTCCCCGAGAACAGCGAGCAGCACCCGATCCTCATATACGAGCCGCACACGATCCCCGGCACACTCGCCCGGTTGCGCTCGTTCATCGGCAACATCGGCACGACTCCATCTAAGGACATGCCCGATTCGCACAACGCCGGGGACTTCGGGTCCTTTCTCATCGGGGCCAGCCACAAATACGCGATGAGCGAGAAGGACCTCGCGGAACACCGCACCGACGGACACCTGGACTGCGATTCTGTACGCGAGGGCGCCGTGCTGATCGTCCCGGTCAAGATCGATGGCGGCGGCATCTACATCGGCGACTCCCACGCCAACCAGGGCGACGGCGAACTGGCCCTGCACACCACCGATATCACCGCCGACGTGCAGGTGAAGGTCGATGTGCTTAAGGACATGAACCTCGCCGGGCCGATCTTGCTGCCCGTCGCCGAGGACTTGCCCTGGATCGCCCGACCGTTCACCGCCGAGGAGCGCGAGCGTGGCGGCAAGCTAGCGGAGCGCTACGGCGTCCGCCCGAGCGGACCCGTCGCCCCCGTCCAGTTCATCGGCAGCGCCGCGACGATCAACGAGGCCAGCGACAATGCGATCGAGCGTGCGGCGACCATGCTAGGGATCAGCCAGGCCGAGGTGCGCAACCGCGGCACGATCACGGGAGACGTCGAGATCGCCCGGCTTCCGGGTGTCGTGCAGCTCACGGTGCTGGTTCCTCTGGACGGCCTCGACCGCGTCGGGATCGGAGAGCTAGTCCGCAAGCAGTACTCGCTGCCTGCATGAAGGTCGAGCTGAGGGGGTCGATCAAGGTCTCGCTTGGCATCGACAACGTAGAGGTCGAGATGCCGCCGGGCGGCGTTCCCCTCAGCCGGGTCCTGGAAGCGGTGGCGGAGACAAATCCGCGAGCGACGCCGTACCTCCGCAGGGAAGGCTCGGGCCAGGCCGTCCTGCGGGTGGTGCACAACGGCACCGTCGTGCCGACCGGCGACGATCCGCTGGTGCAACCGGAAGACAGCCTCCTGCTCATGCATGCGGTCGCCGGCGGCTAGCTTCACCGG
>JAENWQ010000032.1 GCA_016649855.1 Actinomycetota bacterium
ACAGAACCCCCCGAGCTTGCTCTGGGGGTGCCCGCCGGGTCTTTGTGCGGGGAAATAGGGGTGAAACTAGACGCGGACGACGCGGACGAAGTCGGTGCGGCCGGCCCGGGGGCCGGGGGCACCGGCCACCACGGCCACGAGATCTCCCGCGCTGACAACCCCGGCGCTGCGGGCCGCAACCATCGCGCGCTCGACCTCTTCACCCGCCTCGCGAGCCTCCGGCATCGGGGCGACCTCGAGGGGTAGGACCCCCCACAGCAGCGCGAGGCCACCGAGGATCTCGGTCCTCTGTGACATCCCGACGATCGGCATCGATGGCCGGAAGGATGCCACCCGTCTCGGGGTGGAACCTGAATTGGTGGGACACAGGATCGCCGCCACCCCCAGGTCTTCGGCAGCCTCGACCGCCGCGTGGGCGACGGCCCACGACACCCTGTCGTCATCGAGATCGCCTTGCGCGAGGAGCAAACTCCCTCGCGGCCACGTCTCGGCGACCGAGGCCGTTCGAGCCATGGTCTCGACGACGAGCGCGGGGTGGTCTCCGATGGCGGTTTCCTCCGAGAGCATCAAGGCATCGGTCCCGTCGACCACGGCGTTCGCAACATCGGCAACCTCTGCCCGCGTGGGCAGCGGTGCGTGCGTCATCGACTCGAGCATCTGGGTGGCGGTGATGACCGGCTTCCCGGTGCGATTGCAGATGCTGATGATCTCCTTCTGCAATAACGGCACTCGCGTCAACGGTGTCTGGATCCCGAGGTCGCCTCTGGCGATCATGACCGCGTCGGCTGCCCTGACGATGAACGGAAGCTCATCGACCGCGGAGCGCGTCTCGATCTTCGCCACGAGCAGCGGTTTGTGCCCCCGCTTGGGGAGAGCGGCGCGCGCTCGCTCGACGTCATCGGCATTCCGGACGAACGAGAGACCGACGAGGTCGACCTTCAGCTTGAGGGCGAGATCGAGAGCCTCTTTGTCCTTCTGCGTGAACGCCTGCAGCCTGTGTTCGGACCGAGGAAGGTGCATGCCCTTGCGTGACCGCAACACACCCCCACGGATGACGGTTGTAACGACCTCGCCCTCGCTCACGTCATCGACGACAAGCACGATCTCACCGTCCGCCAGGAAGATCTCGTCGCCCTTCGAAACCATCGCTGCGAGATCCTCAACCGTCGTTGAAGCCCGCGTCTCATCCCCTTCGACGTCCTTCGCCGTCAGAACGAAGCGCGTGTCGGTCGCGAGCACGACCTCGTCTCCGCGAACGGGTCCGGAACGCATCTTGGGCCCGGGAAGGTCGGCCAGGAGACCGACGATCCGTCCCTTGGCCTCGGCGACGTCGCGGACCAGGCGCGCGGTACGCGCGTGCCGTTCGGGATCCGCATGAGCGAGGTTCAGTCTGAAGACATCGGTTCCCGCGGCGATGAGCATCGCGATCGTGTCTGCTTCATCGCTCGCGGGACCAAGCGTCGCGACGATCTTGGTACGGCGGTCGCTCACGAGGTGCGGCCGCCTATCCGTGCAGAGACTTGCCGGCGAGATGGAGGAACGTTTCGCCGAGGGCCTCGCTCAAGGTCGGATGCGGGTGGATCAGCTCGGCGAGCTCGCTCGGATAGGCCTCCCACGATGTCGCCAGCTGCGCCTCGGTGATGAGGTCGGACGCACGTGCGCCGATGATGTGCACACCGAGCACGGCCCCGTCCTTCTCCGCCACGGTCTTGACGAAGCCCTGGCCCCCACCGAGCATGAGCGCCCGGGCGTTCGCCTGCCACGGATACTTCGCGGTCACGACCTCGTAGCCCATCTCTTTCGCCTTCTCTTCGGTTAGGCCGACGGCCGCCACCTCCGGCTGGCAATAGATGATGTGCGGGATGTTCTTGTAGTCGACGGAGCTCGGCTGCTCGCCGCCCAGCACCTCTGCAACCTTGATGCCTTCGATGAACGCAACGTGCGCGAGCTGCGGATGGGGCCATCCGGAGTCCGGGACGTGAATGACGTCGCCGATCGCATAGACGCCTTCGGCGGAGGTGTGGAACAACGGATCCACGACGATGAACCCCTTGTCGGTCTTGACGCCGGCATCCTCGAGACCGATGCCCTCCGAGCGCGGAGCGCGCCCGATCGCAACGAACGCACGGTCGGCCTTGAGCGTCTCCTCTTTGCCGTCCTTCTCCACCTTGACCTCGACGCCCGAGGAACTCGTCTCGGCCGACGTCACGGAGGTGCCGGTGAGGATCCGGATGCCCCTTTTCTCGAACAACTGCTGCAACGACTTGGAGATGTCCGCGTCTTCCGCGGGAGCGACCTTGGGGAGCATCTCGACCACGGTGACCTCAGCGCCGAAGCTGCGGTAGACGCTCGCGAACTCGAGACCGATGTAGTTCCCGCCCACGACGACGACCGAGGCCGGAACGTCTTCGGCGGTCAAACCGTGGTTCGAGTTGTGCACCTTGTCACCATCGGCTGCGAGGAACGGGAGGTCGCGCGGTACCGACCCGGTCGAGATGACGATCCCCTTGTTCGCCGTGACCGTGCGATCTCCATCAGAGGTCTTGATCGCGATCGTCCTCTTGTCGACGAGCGTGCCGGTGCCCTCGATGAGCTCGATCTTCTTCTTCTTAACGAGGCCCGACAGGCCCTTGTACATCCGGTCGACGACCGACTGCTTGAAGCTCTGAACCTGAGCCCAGTCGTAGTCGGGCTCTGAGATCTTGATGCCGAACTCACCGGCGGCCCGGATCTCGTCGAGCAGGTCGGCCGAGTGGAGCAGTGCCTTGGTCGGGATACAGCCTCGGTGGAGACACGTCCCGCCGACTTTGTCGCTCTCGATCATCGCTACCGACAGTCCGAGTCCCACAGCCCGGAACGCGCACGAGTAACCGCCGTTGCCGCCGCCGAGGATCACCACATCGAAAGAATCGCTCTTATCTGCCACCGGAACCTCCACTAAAGCTAAGGAACCTCGACGATAGCCGACCGGTTCAGTCCGAGGTTCAGTCCGAGGTTCAGTCCTCGAAACGGAGTCCGCAGTGCTTGCAATAAGGAGCGTGAGGGGAGTTCAAGCCGGAGCACCCCGGGCACCTGTTGGGACCCACCGCGCCGAGGCGAGCCTTGCGGATGGCAGCGAACGCCAGTGCTCCACAGCCGAGGATCAGGACGAGGGTCACCGCGTCGCGCGTATCGATCCCTTCCTGGACCGCGAGGGCGAGCGTCAGGGCCAGCCCCAGGAGGACGACGGCGCCCAGCACGATCTTCACAGCACCCGCCCGAGCCACTCGGCGGCGACCTCGACCGCCTCATCCACCCTTCTCAACTGGTGCGGAGCGCCTTCGATGATGCGGAGCTCGGCCGAGCGAGAGCGCTCGGCGATCCGCCGGGCGTGGTCGACCGGCACCACGTCATCGGCGCCGCCGTGCACCACGAGGACCGGGACCTTGACGCCCACGATCGCTTTCTCCGCCGTTACCGACCCGAACTCGGACGCCCATCCCGTCGGATCCTTCAGGACCTCGGGGGCCAGTTCCATCCCCGCCTCCTCGCGGATCCTCTTCACGGCCGTAGCCGCCTCACCGGCGAACGAAACCCACCGTGAGGGAGCGGCGAAGAGGACGAGAGCGTCGACCGGCGCCCCGCGAGCGACCACCTCACAGGCGACCGCTCCTCCCGCTGAGGAACCGAGGATCGCCAGCGGGAGGCCCGCCGCACCTTCGAGCGCGCGGGCGGCATCCACGATCGAGCGAGCGTCCCTGACCCATCCTTCGATCGAAAAGAAACCGGGCGACTCCTTGGCTCCCCGCATCCCCGCCCACGCGGCGATCCATCCATGTTCGGCGAGCCGCCGGGCCAGACCCGGATAGCCCTCATCGCCGACTTCGGGAGGAGAGACGGAAGGGATCCCGTGCAGGAGCACGATGACCCCGCGGGGCTCATCGGGAACGTAGGCACCGCCCCTTAGACGGAGCCCGTCGCACACGACGGCCAGGGACTTCTCTTCCACGCGGGCACCCTACGCGGTCAACAGCGAAGTGAGATACATGAATCCGAGCCCGGCGACGAAGCCTCCGGCGCCTGCGGCGGTCGCAAGTCCACCTTTGATGCTGCGCCCGATCGTCCAGATAACCTGCGCGATCGCTCCTGCGGCCACACCGAACGCGAGCGCAGCCCATGCGGCGTTGAAGATGAAACCTCCCGCCCACGCTCCGGCGATCGCAGGGACGCCCGCGATCGCGCCGAGCAACACGAAGTGACGTAGCGCCGGCCGCTCGCCCTCGCGCCCCAGTGGGGCCACGATCGCAAGGCCCTCCGTCGTGTTGTGTAGCGCAAATCCCAGGACGAGGAAGGTGCCGAGCGCGACTTCCCCCGCGGCAAGGGCTGCACCGACCGCAAGTCCCTCGCCGAGGTTGTGTAGGCCGATGCCGGCCGCAATCAGGTAGGCGAGGAACAGCCCCTCACGTCCGGACCTACGCGTCGCGAGCGCGTTCTCGAGCCTCAGCAAACAGATGACGGCGACGAGGGCTCCGATGGCGAAGAGAGCGAGCCCGTCGAGCGCGGCCGCAGCTTCTCCGGCAAGCTCGAGGCCCTCGCCGGTCGTGTCGACCAGCAGGAACGCGAGCAGGCCGACGGTGAAGGCAAGGAAGAACGACAACCAGCGCCGCGACGCTCGCCGCAAGGCTGAGAACCACAGGAGGCCGATCGAGATCGGGACGACTCCGATGTAGATACCGAGAAGCGCGTAGATACCGAGCGTCTCCACATCGAACTCGGGCGTCAGGGCAGCGGCCTCGATCTCGTGCCGTATGACGACGCCGGTCGAAGTCACCAGAGAGACGTTCGCGGGCAGGCCCGGCTCCCACGGATACGCGATCGTGATCGTGGTCGTCTCGAGGCGGCCCAGGTCCGTGTCACCAGCCTCGAACTGCCAGTAAGCATCGTTGACGAGAACCTGAGCGATCCGGACCGGATCCGGACCATCGTTACGGATCAGCAGCTCGATGCTGCCGGGCTCGAAAGTGGTTCGCTCGAACGCAACGCGCTCGATCGCGGGGACGTCCCTGAGATTCTCGATGGGGTTGAACGCGACGATGACCAGTACCAGAAGGCCGATCAACGCCAGCGGAATGAGGCTCAGGAGCCAGTTCGGAACGCGGACCGTGGCGTGCTCGGTCGCCATCACTGCACCTCGAAGAAACTCATCCACCCGAGCTCAACGAACTCAGTCTGATGCGCGTGGAACATGAAGCGTCCGGGCGTGTCGTAGGTGAACTCGATCATGTGTCGCTCGGCCTGACCCATAGAGACCGTGTCGGTGAGCTCGTGCGGGGTCAACGAGGTACCCGTGCGGTACAGATCGAAGAAGTTTGCGTGGATGTGGATCGAGTTGATCGGGTCGTGCTCGGTGATGTTGATCACGTGCAACCGTTGCAGCTCCCCTGCCGCTATCGGGATAGGGCGCACCGCGTAGGCGAACGCGACGGTGTTGGCCGCGTAGATCTCATTCTCTCCGTCGAAATCGGTATCGAATGCGTTCATGACGATGACCATCTCGTTGGCCTCCGGCCGTCCTTCCTTGGGATCGATGATGAGGGCTCCGTAGAGCCCACGCTGGATGTGCATCTTCAGCGGCAGTGAATGGCAGTGATAGAGATGCGTCCCGAACGGCTTCGCGTCGAGCTCGTAGGTGAACTCTTCGCCCGGACCGACCTCACCGGCCCCCGGGATCCCGTCCATCGCCGCCGGGTGGATAGAGTGCCAGTGGATCGTGTGCGGATGGTCGGTGGAGTTGATGAGACGGATCCTGAGCAGATCGCCCTCCGTCGCACGGATGGTCGGACCGGGCACGCGACCGTTATAGGTCCATGCCGGATAGAAGAGACCCGGCGCGATCTCGATCTCTTTGTTCCGGGCGATGAATTCGTACTCGCGAACCGTCCGGCCGCTGGCGTCCTTGGAGACCTCTCCGTAGTCGAAATCGGTGAGGATCTTGTGGGGGTCGAACCCGTTCCTCACGTGGTCAACCTCGCCCATGACCATGTTGCCGTCGTGCCCGGGCGTATCTCCGGAATGCTGGTGCTCTTGAGCAAGAACGGTGTTCTGGCCGGCAAGGAACGCACCTGCAAGCGCGCTGGCCGTACCCGCCTTTATGAACTGACGCCGATTCAACTTCGGCATCTTCGTCCAGACATTGCTGGGCTCGCCCGAACTCGGATGCCTCAGCTCACCCATACGGACTCCGACAGCTCTCGGGAGAACGCGTGGATCTCGTCGGCGCCCTCGATCTTCACGAACAGCGGGCCCCCGACCGGACCTCGTTCGACGATCTCGAGGTTTGCTCCCGGCCTGATACCGACCTCGGCGAGGTAGGTGAGCGTCGCCGGATTGTGGTCGCGCACACGGGTGACCGCGACCTGCTCCCCGTCGCGCGCGTCCCACAGGGGACGACCCGTTGGCTCGGGCATCGATCCGTCCTTGGTTGGTATCGGGTGGCCGTGCGGATCGAAGCTGGGATCCCCCAGCGTGGCGGCGATGCGATCCTCCAGATCCTCGGACAGAACGTGCTCGAGCACCTCGGCCTCATCGTGAACCCGCTCCCACGGAACCCCGAGGGCTTCCGCCAGGTACGTCTCCAGCAAACGGTGATGCCGGATCACCTCGAGCGCGATCTTCCGGCCGCCGTCGGTCAGGGCTGCGCCCCGGTACGGCTGGTGGTCGACGAGGCCCATCGAGCCGAGCTTCTTCAGCATGTTCGTGGCGGACGCTGCGGAGACGCCGAGGCGGTCGGCGACATCTTTGGTTCCAACGACGGCATCATCGGGGCGCTCCCAGCCGATCTGACAGAGGGCCTTCAGGTAGTCCTGCGACGCAGGGGTTGCTTTCATTCGCGAAAGTTTAGCCGAGGCTAATCACTTTTTCTACCGGCACTCATTTTCCGGGCTCTCTCGTCCTCTCGCGGCGCCCCCCCTCATGTCCCCTAACCTTCCTGGATGACGAACACGCGCATGTCGAGGGCGGAGAGGGCGGCGGTGATCGCCCTGGTCCTGACCCTCGTCCTCGGGATCGCCAAAGTGGCGGTGTGGGCGACGACCTCGAGCCTGGCCGTCTTGTCCCAGGCCCTCGATTCGATCCTCGACGCCGTTGCCCTGGTCCTCGTCTTCCTGGCGGTTCGCATCGCCGCCCGGCCGGCCGACGCGAGCCATCACTACGGACACGCCAAAGCCGAGAACCTGGCCGCGTTCACGCAAACGATCATCCTCGGGATCGTGGTGCTCGGAGTGGCCATCGAGGCAGGACTTCGACTCTCCGGTGGAGAGACCGTCGCGACGCCCTGGTACTCCTTCGCCCTCCTGGGGGTGTCCGCGATCGTCGACGTCTTCAGGGTTCGGATGTTGCGCGACGCGGCCAGGGAAGAGGACTCCGACGCGCTGAGAGCGGGCGCGTTGAACTTCACCACCGATATCGCCACCGCCCTGATCGCGCTGTCATCGCTCGCGTTTGTGCGCGCCGGGTTCGAGAAGGCCGATGCGATCGGAGGGCTTCTGGTTGCCGCGGCGGTCGCCGTGGCCACGATCCGTCTCGGCAAGCGGTCCGTCGACATCCTCATGGACCGTGCGCCCGAAGCCACCGTCCAGGCGATCTCCGGCGCGGCCGCCGGGGCCGAGGGGGTGACCCAAACCAGGCGGGTGAGGGTCCGGACCTCGGGCCACCAGTTGTTCGCCGACGTGACGGTTGCCGCGGAGCGTACCTACTCGCTCGAACGCGCTCACGACATCTCGGAAGCGGTCGAGAAGGAGATCGAACTCGTACTGCCCGGCGCAGACGTCGTCGTTCACATCGAACCGATGACTGAGGAAAGCGGGCTCGTCGAGAGGGTCCACGGCGCGGCGAGTCGCGTTCCCGGAACGCACGAGATTCACAACGTGAACGTCCACGCGTTCGACGAAGAGCACGGCAGTCAGCTGCGCGTCACGCTGCACGCGAAGGTCGCCTACGGAACGTCCCTCGAGGAAGCGCACGATCTATCTGAGCGGATCGAGCAGGCGGTGGCCGGGGAATTGGCGCCGGCGGGAGGAGCGGCGGGCGGGGTAGCGGATGTACGCGTCGACACCCACATCGAACCGCTCGACCCCACGCTTCTGGGGACGGACGTCACGGCCGGCCGAGGAGACGTTGTCGAAACCGTCAAGGCAGCGGCCCTCGAGGAGCCGGATGTGCTCGATTGTCACGAGGTGATCGTGACCGAAGCCAATTCGGAGCTATCGGTCGTGGCGCACGTCAGGGCGACAGGAAGCCTGCCGCTGACTCGGATCCACGACGCGTCCAACCGCATCGAGAAGAGGGTCCATGCGGCTCACCCAGAGGTGGGACCGGTGCTCATCCACTTCGAGCCGAGGTAGAGCCCGCTTCCCCCGGCTGCTTCCAGGCGCTCCAGAGGAGAAGCGCGGGCACCACGACCACCGCCAGGAGTGAACCGTTCTGCAGCACCACATCGAGAGCCTCGAGCACGGACGAGTGCACGAGGTGATAGCTGAAGTGCGGCAGGGCGTAGACCAGGAACGATGCACACGCCGCCATGATCAGCCTGCGATCCATCGTGGTCGCCGCCCATCCGAAGAGGGCTGCGAACGCAAGGTTGAACCCACCCACATCGGTCACGAGATGCTCGTTGTACTGCCCGAGCGGGGAGACCCAGGTGCGGCCGTAGCCCGGGAACCCGGTGAAGAACGACGCGGGGAAGAAGAGCGCCCAGATGCCCACGAACGTGGCCTGGACGACGAGGAACCACAGACCGGCCTTGACCCACGCGTCGCGATCCATTCCCGCCCCGAGCACCCGCTCCTGACTAGAGTGTCTTCAGGATCCAATCATCGACCCAGGGGGAAGTCACGTCTATGAGGATGCTGGTGACCGGTGGGACCGGGGTGCTCGGCCGGCAGGTCACGACCGCGGCCCTGGAACGTGGTCATGAGGTCGTAGTGATGACCCGTGAGCACGAGGCCGAGGTGCCCGAGGGGGCATCGATCGCGACCGCCGACGTGCTCGAGCCGGGCTCGCTATCGGGGGCGGTAGAAGGAGCGAGGTTGGTGCTCCACTGCGCGACCGATCCGCGTGGGGGACGCCTACAACACCGAGGTCGAAGGCACCAGGAATCTACTGAATGCTTGTAGCCAAGCGGGCGTGCCGCATCTCGTCTACATCTCGATCGTTGGGATCGATCGCATCCCGTTGTCCTACTACCGAGCGAAACAGGGTGCCGAGGAGGCGGTGGCCACCGGAGCGGTACCGTGGACGATCCTCCGCGCGACCCAGTTCCACGATCTGATCGCGGGCTCCTTCAAGATGGCGACGAGGAAGCTTCCGCTCATCCCCGTCCCCCGCGGCTTCAAGTTCCAGCCACTCGACACCTCGGACTGCGCTCGGGCCCTCCTTGATCTGGCCGAGGGTGAGCCTGCGGGGAGGGCTCCCGACATCGGGGGCCCCGAGATACGCGCTATCGAAGATCTGGCTCACGCCTACGCCTCGATCATGGGGATCAAGAAGCGGGTCGTTCGCCTCCCCACGATGGGGAAGAAACCGAAGGCGTTCCGGGCCGGGGGCAACCTCTGTCCCGAGAATCCCTACGGGACCGTGACCTTCGAGGAGTTCCTCGAGCGACGGGCGGCGGAGAAAGAGGAGTAACGGTTCTAAGCGACCGAGACCGTAACCGCGTGGTAGCCAGAAGCACCGTCGGGATGAGGCGGCGCGGGATCCGGCGTCTGCGTCTCGCCGGCGCCATCGGTCGCGCGGCACATGACCTCGACCTCTCCAGAAGCCTCCGGGGTCCACCGGAACGCCCATTGCCTCCACGAGTAGTCCGAAAGCGGCTGCTTCAACTGGGCCTCGGCCCACGTCCCTCCGCCGTCGGTCGAGACCTCGACCATCGATATCTTCCGGTCTCCGGCCCACGCGACCCCCGCGACCCAGGTCTCCTCACCTGGTGCCGCGGCCCCATCCTCACCGGCAACGTCGATCCGCGACTCCGTCTTCACCGTGGCGACGTCCGACCATCCCCTCTTCTGCCAGTAGCCCAGGAAGTCGGTGGGCACCACCTCGATCTCCTCGAGCCACTTGACGTTCTTCATGCCGTAGATCGCCGGGATGCGAACGCGGCACGGGAACCCGTGCCCCCGCTGAAGCGGTTCGCCGTTCTGGGACACGGCCAGGAGCGCGGAAGGGTCAAGTGCAAGCTCTAGAGGGATCGAGTCCGAGTACCCATCCGCGGCACGGAACACGACGTCCATCGCCCCGGAGCGCACGCCCGCGGCTTCGAGAACATCCTTCAGACGAACCCCACCCCATGCGGAGTTGCCGACCAGGTCACCACCGACCTCGTTCGAGACGCAGCTCAACATGACGTACTCCTCGACGACATCGAATGACTCCTGGAGGCTCTGGAAGGTGAAGTTCATCGGTTCATCGACCTCGCCGCCGACCCGGAGGCTCCATCCGGACGAGTCCACGGACGGCTGTACGAGATTGATGTCGACGATGTAGTGATCGGACGCGCTGGTCACTTCCGGGGAGAGTCCCGGGATGCTCGGGAAGTCCGGATCGACCGTCGCCGAAACGCGCTGCACCGGTGCAACGAGGTCGACATCGGTATTGGGACCCGACAGCTTGCCTGAGATGAACCGAACCACCGCGCCTCCGGCGGTGAGTCCCACGGTCGCAAGGAACCCCACCTTGATGGCCCGGCGGCGGCCCTCATCGGGATCGTCCGATGCGACGAGGCTCCCATATATCGAGCGTGCGACGTAGGCGTAGAGCAAGATGGCGATGAACGAGCCGAAGAACGTCTGCGCGACGCTTGCGGATATCGAGGGTGAGGCAAGGGATGCAACGAACGCGAGCAAGCCGAGGACGATGCCGGTGAGGTAGGGCCGGATCGCTCCTTCCTTCCCAACTGCCTTCCTCGTGCGCGCCAGTGCCTCGGCTCCGAAGGCAACCGTCACCAGCAGCGCGCCGATCGTCAGAAGCCGCCGCGCCCAGTGGCCGAGCGTCTCGATGAAGAACGTTGCTAGATCGCCGGGAGTCGCCCTGAGGAACCTCTCCGCGAGCGCCTGGGGGGCGAACGGGGCGTGATCGAAGACGACCGAGACCGCCCACAGGAACACGACCGCGGAGGCTGCCGCGATCCCACCCGCGAGCCGGGCGTTGTTCCGGGAGAGGTCGCTGCCGGAACGGGGGCCGGTACCGGGGGAGGTCGCGGTGGGCGCTGGCATGCGTCCCATTGTGTGACCTGCAGCGCTTTAGCGGTGGTGCGAGCGGGGGCGGCTACCAGCCGCGCTCTTTCCACTCCTCGAGGTGGGGTTTCTCGGTCCCGATCGTGGTGTCGTTACCGTGGCCCGGATATACGCGGGTCTCGTCAGGGAGCGCGAACAGCTTGGTTTCGATCGCGTCGATGATCTGCGCGAACGCCTCCCGGCTCCCCCATGTGTTCCCGGGTCCGCCGCCGAACAGCGTGTCCCCGGAGATCAGGTGCTCGCCGGCGAGGAGGCAGATACCGCCGGGGGTGTGGCCCGGGGTGAAGAGTACCTGCGCCTCCCGGTTGCCGAAATGGATCTGGTCACCGTCCGACAGCTTCCGGTGGATCGCCACCGGATAGTCCTCGCCCGGGTGGGCATAGACCGGGACCCCCAGCCGTTCGACGAGACCCGGAAGCGCCTGGATGTGGTCGGCGTGAGCGTGGGTCTGGACGATCCCGACGACGTTGGCTCCGTCACATCCGGCCATGATCCGATCCGCGTCGAAGCAACCATCGACCAGCAGCGCGTCGTGGGTCTCGGGGTCCTCGAGGACGTAGACGTTGTTCTCCATGTCCCCGACCCGGATCTTCCGGACGATCAGATCGTCGCCTTCGTAGTGATGTTGGATCTGACTCACCCCCTCTGCTCTGCCGGTCGTCGATGCGAGTGGTTACGACAGGACCGTCGCATCCAGAGCGCCGATCTTCACCTTTGTTCCGGGTTCGATCGTGTGCTTGAGGATGGCGAGCGCGTTCTGCCCCGCTGCCGAAGTTACGGTTCCTGCCGGTTCGCCGTCCACCGAGACATCAGCTCCGACCGCCACCGGCCCGGCGGCTTCGAGACGCCTCACCTTCCGGTTGACCTTGCCCCGGAAGTGGATCTTGGCAACCGTCTCCTGACCCACGTAGCAACCCTTGTCGAAGTCAAGCGCCCCGAACTCTTCGAGACGCGCTTCCTGCGGGATCGACCTTTGATCCATGTCCCGTCCCCACCGCGGGATGCCCGCGCCGATCCGGAGGGCTTCGAGCTCCTCTTCCGAGATCTCGGTCGCGCCGTCTGCGATCACCTCCATCGCTCCGGTCAGTTCCGCTCGAGGAAGCCACACGTAGCCCGCCCCTTCACCGAGAAGGTCCGTTGCGTGGGTCACTCCCCCCGAGAGCTTTCCGGCGAGGTCCTGCCATCCCTCACCGACGAGGAGGATGAGGCCCATCTCGCCGGTCACGTCGTCGATCTCGACCTGGGTGGCGAACAGATAGCGGCGGAACTCCTCGGGGAACGTTTCGCCCAGAGAGTCCTCGAAGTGCATGAGGATCTCGTCGTCGGTTGCGACCGCTTCGAAGAAACCGACCATCCGCCCCTTGGCGGTCAGCATCGCCCCCGATCGGGATTCGCCCACCGAGATGTCCTCGAACGACCGCGTAACGATCTGATGGAGGAACCAGGCGCGCTGGGGCCCGGTGAAGCGGAGCTTCCCGCGGCTCGATCTGTCGGCGTATCTCACGTCCTCCGGTGCACCTCCATTCCCATATCCTCAACCATCAGTGGACCTGACCCTTTCCCCCGAGCACCGGCAGATCCGGGATACCGCCCGGATGTTCGTCGAGCGCGAGGTGCTCCCTTACGCCCGCGAGTGGGACCGGGCCGAGGAGATGGACCGGGGGATCGTCCAGAAGCTGGCCGAACTGGGCTTCTTGGGAGGCCCGATCCCCACCGAGTACGGCGGCGCCGGCCTCGACCATCTCTCCTACTGTCTGATCGTAGAAGAGGTCGGCAAAGGCGACTCCTCGGTCCGGGGCGTGATCTCGGTCAACGTCGGTCTGGTCGCAAAGACGATCCTCAAGTGGGGAACCGAGGACCAGAAGCGGAGATGGCTGCCGGGGTTGTGCTCCGGAGAGTCTCTCGGCTGCTACGCGCTGACCGAACCGGGATCGGGCTCCGACGCCGCGGCGCTGACCATGAAAGCCGAGCGGGATGACGGCTCGTGGATCCTCTCCGGCACGAAGATGTTCATCACGAACGGCGCCTGGGCCACCCATGCCCTGGTCTTCGCGCGCACCGGAGAGGACGGTCCCAAAGGCATCACCTGTTTCGTGGTGGAGACGGCGGCCGACGGTTTCTCGACCACGCCGGTGAAGGGGAAGCTGGGCCTGCGCGCGCAGGACACCGCCGAACTGATCCTCGACGGGGTCCGGGTGCCCGATGAGAACCGCCTCGGCGGCGAGGGCGAGGGATTCAAGGTCGCGATGTCGGCCCTCGACAACGGCCGCATGTCTCTGGCATCCGGATGCGTCGGCATCGCCCAGGGATGCCTCGAGGCATCGGTAGCATACGCGAAGGAGCGCGAGACGTTCGGCGGACCGATCGCCCGCTATCAGTTGATCCAGGAGCTCCTGGCCGACATGGCGGTTGAAACCGAGGCCGCGCGCCTACTCGTCTGGAAGGTCGCGGCGCTGGCCGATGCCGGGAAGAACCACACGCTCGAGTCTTCCCACGCCAAGTACTTCGCCTCGGAGGTGGCCGTGCGTGCGGCTAACGCCGCGGTCCAGATATTCGGCGGCTACGGCTACATCGACGAGTACCCCGTCGGCAAGTACCTGCGGGATGCGCGCGTGACCACGCTCTACGAAGGAACCTCACAGATCCAGAAGCTGATCATCGGCAGGGCCCTGACCGGAGAGAACGCGTTCAGCTAGCGGCCAAGACGTCCCTCTCGGCTCCCCCGGACATCCTCTCGAAGAACCCGACCATCTGGTCTACGGTCCGGTCGGGGTGCTCGATCTGGGGGACGTGGCCGCAGTCTTCCCAGACCTCGACCTGAGCCGTCGGCAACTCGCTCTGTACCCGGCCGCCGAAGCGCGATGTGATCAGCACGTCCTTGCCTCCGTAGATGAAGAGCGCCGGGGGGCCCATCAACCGGAGGCGGGCCCAGAACCCCTGCTCTCCGAACGGTTCGTCGAGGTAGATGTTGCGAGCCGCCGCGAAGAAAGCCATCCGGGAACGAGGAGATCGCCACGACAAGAGGAAGTCGTCGGCGGCTGCCTCGTACCATTCTTGCGGAAGCACCTCGGGATCGCCGAACAGCTGGCGGATACTCGAGATCACTTGCGACCTGGGGATGCGTGGGGCGAAGAAACCCAGTTCCGGACGCGCCACCTTGACGAACCACAGAATCGGCCGCCGCGAGAACGCGGCGGCCGGGCACAGGCACGCGATCGCTTGCACCCGATCGGGCTCGAGCATCGCGATCTCCATCGCCACCCGTCCGCCCATCGAGTTGCCGGCTAACAACACGGAGTCGTATCCCAGGACGTCGAAGAACTCGACCATCGACGAGGCCAGGAACTCCGCGTCGTACCGGGCACGCGGTTTGGTGGAGGCGCCGAAGCCCGGAAGGTCCACGGCTATCACCCTGTAACGCCGCGCCAGCTCGGGGACGACCGTCAACCACGACGACTTGGTTGCCCCGAGGCCGTGCATCAGCACGAGGGGCTGCGCCTCCGGGTCACCCGCGAACAGGGCCGATACTTTGGCCCGGCCGACCGGCACCATCTCGATCGAATACTCGAGACCCCCGGCGTCGGGACGAAAGAACATGGTCTCGAAACGAAGGGCCTTCTCGATGCTCCCGCGGACGTTGAGCTCGCCCTTCGCGAAGGCTTCGATCCCGGAGAGCTTCCCTTCGTACATCTCTCTCCACACGCCGGCCGACGCGAAGATCTCGGCATCCGGTTTGCCCGCGGGTCTACCGACCCGACATGTATGGCCGTCGATCACGACATCGCGCGGGAGGGCGCGACCGACGTTGAGGCGCCACCGGCCTTCGGGATGCTCTGTTCCCGCCGCAGAGAAAAGGCGCGGCAATCCGTCGATCAGCGCGCCGGTGCTGTCGCCCCCCATGGGCCTCACCCTACCCGCAGCTAGTCGTGCGGAACGTGTTATCTGAGATGGTCGCCTCAGTCGGCCAGGAGCTCGGCTGCGAGCGCGCGGCGCTGAGCCGAGGGATGTCCGTCGAACGACTCGATCCACTCCGCCCGCTTGTAGTAGCGGTGAAGGATGTGCTCCCACGTGAACCCGATGCCACCGTGCACCTGGATCGAGCGCTCGCAGGCGGCCACCGCGGAGGTCGCAGCTTGGGCCTTCGCCGCCAGGGCCGCGCGCTCGGCATTGTCGTCGCCGGTCGCTACGCACCACGCCGCCCAATAAGCGAGCGAGCGCGACAGCTCGGTGTCCACATAGGTGTTCGAGACCTGGTGAGACACACCCTGGTAGACACCGATCGGCTTCCCGAACTGCTCGCGCGTCTTAACGTGCTCCTGTGCGAGTTCGAGGGCTCGCTGCGCGATGCCGACCGCCTCGAGGGCGAGCGATACGTATGCACGGAGCCTGATCCCGGCGATGACCGCGGCCGCTTCGCCCGGGGCGACCAGGAGCGTCGCCGGGGAGCCGGCCAGATGCAAGGCTCCCAGACGCCTGGTGGTATCGACCGTGGTTCCGGGAGCTGCGTCGACGTCTGTGAGGAACAGGCCGAGACCACCCGGCATGCTCGCAACGACGACCGCGTGACCGACCGCGTTCAGGTCGGGAACGAGGACTTTCTCACCCGTCAGCGTCCACCTGTCCCCCGAGCCTTCTGCCTTCGTCCCGCACGACCTGAGGTCGTCGAACGTGAGCGGTCCCCCGGGCTCAGCCCACGCGAACGTAACCGCGGCGTCTCCGGCGACGACCCTCTGGAGGATCTCACCGCGTAGCGCGGGCAACGCGAGACCGACCGTCGAGAAGTAAGGACCGGGATAGAGGCCGTAACCGGTCTCCTCGAAGAGGACGGCTTCCTCGAGGAAGCCCATCCCCGCACCGCCATCGTCCTCGGAGACAGACAACCCCGTCCACCCCAACTCCGCGATCTGCTTCCACGAGGACGGGTCCCAGCCTTCGTCTGACTGAGCGAGCTCGGCCACTCGCTCGGGCGAGAACCGGTTCGACAGGAACTGCCTGGCCCCCTGCCGGAGCATCTCCTGCTCTTCTGAAAACGCAAAGTCCATTATTTCCTCCGCGGGTCGTCGAGACGACCCGCATCTGTATGACGTGCACTCAACTTCGCGGGCGTCATCGACTTCACCGGCTCTTGGGGAGGCCGAGGACGCGTTCTGCGACGATGTTGCGGAGGACCTCCGAGGTTCCGGCCTCGATCGTGTTCCCCCGGGAGCGCAGCTGGTGGTACTGCCAGAAGCCGTTCCACACGCCGTCGTCGCCGTCGAGCTGAGCCTGGGGG
>JAENWQ010000161.1 GCA_016649855.1 Actinomycetota bacterium
GCTCCGCGCAAGACGCCCGCCGAAGAGCTCACCGAATGGAGGGGATGGGATGAGTGACGAGGTGCACGCCACCATCCAAAGAGCTGCCTTCTTCGACCTCGACAGAACCCTGATCCCGGGATCGAGTCTCTTCCTCCTGGCGCGCGGCGCCTACGAGCGAGACATGTTCCGGGTCCACGACCTCTTGCGCTTCGCATGGGGTCAAGCGATGTTCCGCCTTCGGGGGGAACAAGATCGGAACATGGAGCGCTCACGCGAGTCGACCCTCGACTTCGTGACCGGACGTAGCCGCCGCGAGCTGCTCGGATGGGGACGCGACATCGCCGAAGAGAAGATCCTCCCGCTCGTCTACAAGGACATCGTCGAGGTGATCGAGGAGCACAAGGCCCACGGCGACCTCACCTACCTCGTCACCGCGGCGCCGGTCGAACTGGCCGACACGATCGCCGAAGAGCTCGGCATGACGGGTGCGCTCGGCACCGTGGCCGAGGTCGACCAGCACGGCTTCTATACGGGCCGCTTGGTCGGGCCCCCGATGCACGGGGTCGAGAAAGCCAAGGCCGTGGCCGAGGTCGCCGCGGAACGCGGGCTCGATCTTCACGAATGTCACGCTTACTCGGATTCGATCAACGACCTTCCCCTGCTCGAATCGGTCGGGTTCCCACATGCGGTGAACCCCGAGCGCGAGCTCCGTCGCATCGCCCTGGCGCGGGGGTGGACCGTTCAGGAGCTGAGGACGCGGCGGAAGGCTCTCTTGGTCGGCATCCCTGCCGGACTGGGCGGTGCCTCGCTCCTCGCCGGAGGCGTCGCGCTGGGGATGTACCTCGAGCGCCGTCGAGGCCGGAAGGCTCCCCGGATCGTCGAGCGGATCGCGAAGAGTCTCAGGCTCTGAGCAGCTCGCGATCTCGTGCGCGTTCGGGCTAACGACTACGCGAGGTTGAAAAGGAAAGCCAAAGCGGCGATTGCTGCGGCGTCGCCGCCCTGGGGCGGTAGGTCATCCCAGCGGAATGCCAGGGGGCAGCGCGTGAAGTGGCCTCGCCATTCCTAAGGCCACTCCATTCTTAAGAGGTCGGTCAGGCCCCCGCGTTTCGCTGCCCGCCCTAGCATCTCTCGGTCAAGAGATCGGCCAGTGGTTCGGCAAGGGGCAGCCAGGCCCGGCTCCGGGGGGCCTCGTGGGTCCCGGAGGTCACCAGACGATTCAGCCGGGCGAGAGCGTTTGGTTAACACTGACTCTCGAGAAGGACTTTCTCTACCTATTCGATGACTCGTCGGGGAAGAAGCGGCTCGAGGCATTCGCTACCATCAAGTAACGATCGCCCGAATTCCCGCGGCCGCTAGCTGTCTGACTTTCTTCCTCAGACGAGGTGAATCTTCAGCAGCATCTACTCCTCAGTGGTAATCGACCATCTCGACATCATGTGCGTCACCCTTCTCCCACCGAACCACGACCCTCCACTGATCGTTGATCCGAATGCTGTGTTTGCCAGAAAGGTTTCCTTTCGGCTTGTCGGAGCATGGGCGGACGGCTTGCTAGAACCTCCGAAGATGCATTCGTCGAAGCCGATGAGTCTCGATCGTCTTGCAGCGACTCCTGACACGCTCCAAATGCAAGAACCAGAGTGGCCAGGGCTGTGAACAACCTCACTTTCATTGACTCAACGTACGAGCTCTGCCAGTTCTTTGGCATTTCGTTGGGCGTAATCGGCGTGGCAGTTGTCTAGATCGGGATGAGTGCTGTGCCTGACTGCGAAAGACCAGGTGGTTCCTGAGCGAATCCCGATCAACTTCAGCGGTTGGATGCCGTTGCTGGAACCGAAAGTGGAGTCGGCACACCCATTCTCATGCAGGGCGTGAGGTGAAGAGTGAGCCACATCAGGTTCGGGGTGGGCAGATCAGAGAGGTGTCGGGCCCCGCTCTGCCATCCGTCTCCTCATTCTTCCGATTGTGAAGTGCCCAAATCTATGCGTTTGTAATGACCCACCACGTCGAACCACCTCTTCGCATGCAGCCCCACCTTCAGATCAATCTCTGCGATGACGATCCCTTCCTCGTCGTAGAGAGGGCCGGCGATGACCTCTCCTCCACGGGGTTCGATGATCGCGGCTCCACCGCGACCGAAGATCTCACCATCGGGCAGGGGCAGAGGGAAGTCGTCAGGAAAAGAACTTCGCTCGATGTATTGGGGGGCGCTGATCACGAAGGCTCCGGACTCAATCGCGATATGACGCATCGATGCCAACCATCCCTCGGAGTCATCTGCCGTCGGCGCCAGCCATATCTGTACTCCTTGCGTATACAGCTCGTAGCGAGCCAGAGGCATCCGGTTCTCCCAGCAGATCAGTCCACCGATCCTACCCAGGTTCGTTTCGACTACCTTCAGATCCGTCCCGTCGCCGGGCCCATGGAACAGACGCTCGTGCATCGTTGGGACGAGCTTGCGATGTTTGATCAACACCCCTTCCGGTCCCAACAGTAAGAGAGAGTTGTATAGGGACCCGGGACGTTGGAGCTCTCGCTCGTTGATACCGATCGCGCAATAGATCCCGCGCTCGGCGCACGCGGCCACAAGCTTGTCTACGGCAGGACCTGGAACCTCGAGCGACGAGGCCCACAGACGTTCCCACATCTCGTCGAACCCACCGAACTGAGCTGCTTGCTGGCCCCAAGCACCGCTCGGATACACGGAAACGAACGTTTCCGGAAAGACCGCGAGCTGCACTTCCTTATCAGCCGCTTGGTGGAGAAGACCAAGCGCCTTGTCAACGCTTGCCTCGGCGTCGAGGATGACGGAACACGCTTGGACCGCAGCCACTTTGACGGTTTCGAAGACTGGCATCGCGTAACCTTAGGCGACGTCATCCAGCCTGGTCAAGGTCGAGCGATGATCTCTACCGTTCGAGTAGGTGCGCCAGTTCACGAGCATTGCGTTGTGCGTAATCGGCGTGGCAGTTGTTCATCAGTACGTGGGTCGAGGCCGCCTCCGCCGCGACCGACTTGATCTTCGGCACCCACTCCTTCAGCTCCTTCTCCGAGTAGAGGTATCGGAACCGTTTCTGCACTGAGCCCGACTCCCATTCTTCGGCGTTCCGCCCGTGAAAGCGGATCACGGCGAGCTCCGCGGTCGCCGCCGCCACCGGCGGAAGTGAGGACTTGAACCCTTGCGGCATGTCGACACAGACGAGCGGAAGTCCGTGTCCTTCGAGGAACTCGATCGTCTCGGTGAGGTTGTCGTCCTTCATCCAGGTTTCGTTGCGCAGCTCGACACAGATCTTGTACGGGGCGCACCTCTTGGCGCACTCGAGGATGTAGCCCTTGTTCTTGCGGGAGATCACGAACCACGGGGGGAACTGGAACAGGATCGCGCCCAGCTTCCCGGCATCGTGAAGTGGCGTAAGAGCGGAGAGGAAGCGGTCCCACACCTCGTCCATGTCCTTGCTCGCGAGGTCACCCGGATACAGACGCTTCTTGTCCTCCGGCTTCGGGATGTCCTTGTAGAGGGCCTCGGCGCGCGTCGGGTGGCCGGTGAGGAGAGAGAAAGCCTTGATGTTGAACGTGAAGCCCTCCGGGGTTCGTTCCACCCATCTCTCGGAGTTGTCCTCCGATGGAGGGAAGTAGTAGGTGGAATCGACCTCTACCAGCGGGAAGTTGGACGCGTAGAACTTCAGGCGGTCCTCCGCGCTCTTGGCGTCCGACGGATACCAGCCGGAGTCGATCAGCGACTTGTCCGTCCACGACGCTGTCCCGACGAGGATGTCACCCATGTCCGATGCTTAACACTTCCCGAGGCACCCGCGTGGGCGTCAACCCGGCCCGTTCGACGTACCGGGCGAACGTGCGGGCGTTGGCCGGCGCGCACCCTTGCTCGTCGTTGTTGAAGTAAACGAAGAGGTCTTCTCGATCCTCGAACAGCCCGGCGAGGCGCTCCGACCAGCTCTTGAGCGCGCTCCGTCCGTAACAGGGGTCCGGGGTCGCCGCCCCGTGGTGCAGCCTGACGTAGCCCCAATCCGTCGTTCTCCAGAACGGCGATACCGGGCGAGATCGGATGTCCTTCGCATTGAGGTTGCCGTCTGCGAAGCAGAGAGCCGCGCCGTGCTTCTCGAGGATCTCCCTGGTCGCATCGGTGAACCAGGTGTCATGTCTGAACTCAACCGCGACCCTCACCCGCCCCCCGAATCGCTCGAGGGTCTCGTCGAGGGCCGCCTCGTCGGCCTTGAGGTTCGGCGGAAGCTGCAGGAGTGCGGGGCCGAGCTTGCTCCCGAGACCCGCGGCGTGGTCGAGGAACCGTTCCACAGGCTCGGCGGGCTCTCGAAGCCGCTTGATATGGGTTAGGTACCGGCTCACCTTCACGGAGAAGACGAAGTCGTCCGGCGTTTTCCGTGCCCATCGAGAGAAGAGGTCGCGTTCGGGAAGCCGGTAGAAGGCATTGTTGGATTCCACGGTCTGGAACCGCTCGGAGTAGTGCTCGAGCCACGCCTTCGTCGGGACGCCATCCGGATAGAGACGCCCGCGCCAGTGGCGATACTGCCAGCCGGAGGTGCCGATCAGTACCGGCATGAGGGGGAAAGAACTCGAAGCATGTCCGTCGACGTTACCCGAGGTCCGCGATAAGTACACAGGACTGGGCGAATAGGTCTTACGGTCCTTGTCCCACCGAGGGTTCGCCCTTACTGTGGACACTCTGATTTCTCAGACCCTCGAACCGACCATGGAAGAAGGAATCCCAACATGACCGCGCTCAGAGGCAAGCGTTTGACGGCGATCCTTGGCTGCATCGGGATCCTGTCCTCAGTGTTCGTCGGATCGGCGAGCGCCGCGCCGCCGTCGCTCGAGCTCGTGGGCCCCGGCGAGCCCGTGGCTCTCGGCCACTACAAGGGCCAGGCGACCTATCTCGACACCGGAGTTCTCCTCGCGTCCGTCGGAGCGGCGTTCGAGATCCAGCTCACGAGGCCCGATTACACCTTGCCCGTTGAGGCGGCACAGATCATCGACGGCAACCCCGTCGCGCTGCCGGACGGTCTCTTCACCGCGTGGGAAGGCTTCGATGACTTCTTCACCGTGACCGTGAGGAACCTAGGCGGTGATGCGGTTGCTACCATCGGCGTCGACTTCTGTCCCAACACCTACGACCGTCAGCGGGTCGGCGATGGAGGTCCGGAGCAGCCGGCCTATCCGGAGAACTGCTACTCGAACCCATTCACCAAGGGCATGGTCTGGGGGATCGACGAGGACTGGGCGGCCTCGTCCGTCGGCTACTACGGCACCTATGCGGACCTCACCAACGGGTCCTACGAGGTGACCACCGAGATCGCGCCGGACTACCTCGACGCCTTCGACATCGACCCGGCCACCTCCAGCATCACCACCGACATCACCGTCGAGACGATCAAGGATCCGTGTTACGAGGGGTGCGGCTCGCCGGCTTCCGGCGGCGGGGCCGCCGCGGCGGCTCGGAGGTACAACGCGGTCCCGGTCGACGACAACCCGGATACGGCCATCCTGCCGGACCTCGAGGCGCTGCCCGCATGGGGCATCTCGGTCCAGAACCGCAAGAACGGCAAGAGCTTCGTCACCTTCGGAGCGACGGTCTGGGCGGGAGGCGCTTCCGACCTGGTCGTCGAAGGATTCCGCCGCGCGGACCAAGCGGTGATGGACGGCTACCAGTACTTCTACGAGAACGGCGAGGTCGTCGGTAAGTCTCAGGTAGGTACGCTCGAATACGACCCGCGCGACGGCCACAACCACTGGCACTTCCTGCAGTTCGCGGGGTACTCGCTGCTGGGTACCGACGACATGGAGCCCATCAAGAGCAAGAAGGAAGCCTTCTGCCTGGCCCCCACCGACGCGATCGACCTGACCGCGCCCGGTGCGGTGATGAACCCCACGCTCGGTCTCTCGACCGCTTGCGGCCAGCAGGCCTCGAGGTGGATCCGCGAGATCCTCCCGCTCGGCTGGGGCGATACCTATTTCCAGGGCCTTCCCGGTCAGTCGTTCAACATCACCAATCTCCCCAGCGGCACCTACTACATCCAGGTCGAAGCCAACCCCACAGGCTCGCTGTTCGAACAGAGCGACGACAACAACGTGGAGCTGCGAGAGATCGTGCTGTCGGGGA
>JAENWQ010000037.1 GCA_016649855.1 Actinomycetota bacterium
GCGAAGAAATGGACCAGCTGTGCGGCAAGCTGCCGCCATACGGAAGGACCGGGGGCGCGCGGAAGCAGGGCTGTCCGGCCCCGTGCCTTGGGGACGTTCGGCGCATCTCCCGTTGAAGCGGGGCCTTCTGAGGAGCCCCCCAAGCGCCCTCATCCGGTCAGGTTCCCGAAAGGGGCCGAAGGTCACCACCCAACCCTGCCTTCCGTCGCTACCAGCAGCGATCCCTCGCGCCCATTCTGGGAGTAGCGATCCGATCGAAGGGAGCCACAGGTGTTTATCGGTCTGCCTCGAACGCATAAGGAAGCCTCGGAAGTGCGAGATTTCCTCCCCGACTTCGTCGGCTATCTCTCGCACCACGATGTGGACGGCGTGGTGATCGAAGAAGGCTACGGCTCGGGGATGGGATTCCGGATCGACAACTATCTACGCACATCTCCGAAGGTCATCGTCGGAACCTACGAAGACTGCCTCGCCCAGGACGTTGTGATCGTCCTGCGGGCCCTCGACGAAGACGCGCTGCGCAAGGTACGCCGCGGAGCCGTGCTGCTGGCCATGTTCCACTACACGACCAACCCTCACCGCAACCACATCCTGTTGGATCTCGGGCTCCACGCGGTGAGCCTCGACTCGATCGTCGATGATCGCGGCCGCCGCCTCGTGGAGAACATCGGGATGGTGGGGTGGAACGGGATGGAGGCTGCCTTCCGAGAGCTGGCGCGCAGCTACCGTGGGTTCGAAGACCCTCGGCGTCCGCCGATCCAGGTCAAGATCCTGGGATCAGGCGCGGTTGCCGGAGCGGCGCTCTTTGCGGCGGCCCGCTACGGGGATCAAGACCTGCACTCCCGCATGGTGGCGCGAGGGATGAAGGGCGTCGAGGTGACCGTCGTCGACTACGACTTGACCAACGACGAGACGTACATGCGGTCGCGGCTCGCGATGACCGATGTGCTGATCGACGCGACCCGCCGCCCCGATCCGTCGAAGACCATCATCCCCAACGCGTGGCTTGACGCTCTTCCGGCACACGCGGTCATCTGCGATCTCGCCGCGGATCCCTACGACTTCTCGCCCACCCCCCCGATAACCAAGGCGATAGAGGGGATCCCGCACGGCACGCTCGAGCATTACATCTTCCCCATCGATGATTCCGCCTACGAGGAGTTGGCCGAGATCGTCGAGACATCGAACCGCAGGGTCGCTTTGTCCTGTTACTCGTGGCCCGGCGTACATCCCCGCGACTCGATGGAGCTGTACGGCGGACAGATCGAACCCCTGATCGAGGTGGTGCTGGCCAAACGGCCCGAGGACTGGGACATCACGTCCGACAACCATCTGGAACGTTCCGTGGCGAGAGCGGAGGTGGCGCGATGGCATCACATGTCCAACCTCTCTCGCTAGGACTGCCTCGGATCCGCATCGAACCCGCCGAGGTCCGCGACTTCCTGCCGCCTTTCGTCCAGCGCGCGGTCGAAGCCGGGGCCCAGGTTCTCATCGAGACGGGCTACGGGAGCGGCATGGGCTTCCGCGACGAGGACTACGCATCCGTCTCGCCATTCGTCAAGATCGTCGAGCGCGCACGGGCCTATGCCGCCGACATCGTGCTGGTACTTAGACTCTCCCCCGACACGCTCGATCTTCTGCGACCGGGGACGACCTTCCTGGCGATGCTCCACTTCCCCACCCACAGGCAGCGGGCCAAACGTCTCAAGGAGATCGGCGTCGACGCGATCGCTCTCGATCTGATCGTCGACGACGAGGGGACACGCTTGGTAGAGGACATGAAGGCCGTCGCGTGGAACGGCCTGGATGCGGCGTTCAAGGTTCTGATGCGCGTCCAGTCCGACTTTCATGGGCTCGATCGACCCCCCACACGCGTCACGGTCCTCGGAGCGGGGATGGTCGGGCGGCATGCGGTCGAAGCCGCCACCAAGTTCGGCGATCGCCGTCGCGCGAAAAGCCTTGCGTGCGAGGGCATACCCGGCGTCGAGGTCACCACGCTCGGGCGAAACATGACCTGGGACGAGGACTACATGAGGCGGCGCCTGAGACGTACCGATCTACTCGTCGATGCAACCCGGCGCTCGGATCCCTCCCGGCCGTTGATACCTCACGCGTGGCTCGAAGAGCTCCCATCCCATGCAGTGATCTGCGACTTGGCGGTCGATCCCTACTTGCAGGATGAGGATCCACCGGCCGTCCGAGGGATCGAGGGGATCCCGATGGGCGATATCGGCAATACCGCGTTCTCGCCGGATGATCCCGAGTGGGATGCCTTGCCTCCGGTCGTCCCGACCAACAATCGCAGGTGGGTCGTGTCCTGCTACGGGTGGCCGGGCCTGCGACCAGTTGAGTCGATGACGCACTACGGGGCTCAGGTCGAACAACTACTGAAAGAGCTGATAGGCCGCGGCGGCGCCAGGTTCCTGCGACCAACGGGCAGCCTGCTCGAGCGTGCTCTGTATCGGGGGTCACTGGCTGCCAATTACGGCATGAACGTGCCTTACCCAGGCTCCGGAACCACTGTGGGTGTCTGGTCATCGGCGGCCCTGATCGTGGGGATGACGATCGGTCTTTACGCCCTCTTCCGAAGCCGGGACTGCCTCTAGGCCTTCTAGCCGCCCCACATGGAGGGGGTCGGGGACGTTATCCGGGTCGAGTGGCTCGAGGGCCAGTCCGAGGTCCTCCCCCATCGAGTGACCTCCGACATGTGCGGAGTCCCGCAACGGGAGCTCCTTCATCAGAAGCGTGATCAAGAACGCGATCGCCACCAGTGGAACGGTCCAGAGGAACACCACGTGTATCGAGCGAGCGAATGCTTCGATCACCCCGTCCCGGACGGGACCGGGTAAGGCGTGGATCTGAGCGGGACTCCCCTTCAAAGCCTCCACATCGAAACCACCAGTCGAGAAGCCGGGCACCAACTTGGGCAGGTTGTAGGCGAGCCGGTTGGACAGGATCGCTCCGAAGATGGATGCGCCGAAGGCCCCCCCAAGGGAGCGGAACAGCGATGCCGCGGAAGTGGCGATCCCGAGGTCGCGATGTTCAACGGAGTTCTGAACCGCAAGGACGAGCACCTGCATCACGAGACCTATACCGATCCCCAGCACGAACATGTACAGAGATGCGACGCCACGGCTCGTATCCGTACCCATCAGCGAAAGCAAGTACAGGCCGGCGGTCATCAGCGCGGTTCCAACGATGGGGAAGATCCGGTATCGACCGATGGCTGTGATCGCTCGCCCCGAACCAACCGAAGAGATCAGCAGGCCCATGATGAGCGGCAAGAGGAGAAGGCCTGAGCTCGTGGCGCTGACACCGGTGACCACCTGGAGGAACACCGGCAGGAAGATGATCGCGCCGAACATCGTGAGTCCGACCATGAAGCCGACGCTGCTCGCGACGTTGAAGATCGAATCGCGAAAGAGCCGCAGAGGTATGATCGGCTCCGGCGCTCGCCTCTCCTGCATAGCGAAGCCAACGAGTAACGCCACTCCGGCGACAGCCAGCGACAGGATCAACGGAGAACCCCACTCATACTCCGTCCCTCCCCAAGTCGTGACGAGAACGATGCAGGTGATGCCGGCGATCAGCAGGCTCGCACCGAGGTAGTCGATCGGGTGGTCCACGCGGCGGAAGGGAAGGTTCAAGACCGTGTTCGTGACGAACAGAGCCACGAGTCCCACGGGGATATTGATGTAGAAGACCCAGCGCCACGACAGGTGATCGACGAAGAAGCCTCCCGTTAGGGGACCCACCACGCTTGCGACCGCGAACACGGCGCCGATATAGCCCATGTAGCGTCCTCGCTCGCGAGGTGACACCACATCCCCGATGATCACCTGAGCCATCGCTATGAGCCCGCCTCCGCCGATACCTTGCAATGCACGGAAGGCGATCAGTTGTGGCATGTTCTGGGACAGTCCGGCGAGCGCGGAAGCCGCTAGGAAGACCACGATCGCAACCTGGAAGAGGCGCCTTCTCCCGTAGAGGTCACTGATCTTGCCGAACAGGGGCGTTGCTGCAGTAGATGTCAACAGGTATGCCGTCACCACCCAAGAGAGATGGTTGAGCCCTCCGAGCTCCCCGACGATCGTCGGAAGAGCGGTCGACACGATCGTCTGATCGAGGGCCGCCAACAGCATCCCCAGCATCAGTCCGACAAAGACGATCTGTATGGAACGATGGCTCATCTGCTGTACGGGCTCAGTCAAAGAAGCCGGACCTTCTGAAGGTTGTTTCACACCACGCAAGAGTCGTCCGCGCAGCTCTCGTTGCTCGTTTCACCGGTCAGAGTTAGCGGCGACCGCTCGGCCCACGCTCGAGTTAGCACCTCCAGGAGATGCTCGGCCGGCTGGGCCCCCGCCACGCCGAACTTCCCGTCTATGACGAAGAACGGCACGGCTGAGATCCCATAGGCCCTCGCTTGGGCCTCGTCCCCCCGCACCGCTTCTGCGTAGCGATCCGAGGCCAGAACCTCACGCACCTGCGCCTCGTCAAGTCCGGCCTCAACCGCTAGGCGAGCCAGGGCCTCGTGGTTCGAAACCGAAAGACCGTCGGTGAAGGTCGCATGATCCAGGCGCTCCTTCAGCTCATCCTGGAAACCGTGATCGAGTGCGAGGTGAAGCAATCGGTGTGCATCGAAGGTGTTTCCCGGGCGCGACTTATCGAAGCGGAAGTCCAGTCCTTCCGACGCGGCAACCGCCCTCATGTTGTCGATCATGCCTTGGGCTCGTTCGAGCGTGGTGTCGTATTTGTGAGCGAGTCGACGTGCGTAGGTACCGCTCAAGTTGTCGGATATCGCGGCAGACGGATCGAGCTCGAACGACCGCCACAGGAGATCGACCTCGTCCCGGTGGGGGAAACTAGCCAGGGCAGCTTCGAACCGGCGCTTTCCGACATAGCACCAAGGACAGACAACGTCAGACCAGATCTCGACCTTCATCGCGTTCTCCAACAATGCCTGTGTCACGATTGTTCCGAAGTACTACTCATCTTCGATCTCATCGGCACACTCGTCTTCTCGCTCCAGGTGGCGCGTCAAGGGCCCACGACGCCCTTCAGCAGCGCTCCCGCGAAGTACGCGATGACGGCGGCTACTCCACCAACCGCCAGCGTCTCTGAGCCGGCAAACCACCAGCGCTGGGCTACGAAACGGCTCTTCAGGGCCCCAACGATGAAGAATGCGACCGCAGTCATCAGCGAGCTCCACAGGAAGGGTCGATCGAGGATCGACGGAGACACCAACTCGAGGATGAATGCCAACAAGGGGATGAAACCGACGATGATGAAGGCGACGAACGTAGCGCTCGCGGCACGCAACGGCTCCTCACGAACCGGGCTGTAGCCATGCTCTTCGACCATCATCGTGTCGATCCACAGCCGGGGATCGGCGGTGATGACCTCGACCACTCGATCCAACTCCGTCCCGGAGAACCCTTTGGTGGAGAAGATCTGACGTATCTCCTCACGCTCACCCTCTGGGAAATGCCTGATCTCGTGCTCCTCCTGCCGGCGCGCCAGCAATCTCTCCTGCATCTCTGCGCGAGTTGCGAGGAAGTTGCTTACCGCCATGCTGAAACCATCGGCGATGAGATTCGCGAACCCCAGGATGATCACGATCGAGGCAGACAGGTCGGCCCCCGCGACTCCGGCGACGACGGCGAACGTCGTAACGCTTCCGTCTATCCCGCCGTAGATGAAATCGCGAAGGTGGCTCTGTCTGGGCGGCTGAGACAACCGCTCCTTGATCGCCTGCGGAGTGTGGATCTCACCGTCGGGAGGCGGGCTGGGCTCCCTCCGGACCTTCATACGTCGCCGTCCTTCAGATCTGCCATTGCGCCAGTCTCCCACTGCAAGCGATCACCGGCTGCGCGCAACTCTCTCTAACCTGCGAACGTCCAGTTCGGCTGCTTCAGAGCCTGGTGCCAGTCGTAGATGAAGCCCGTCCCGTCGCGGTCTGCGATCTTCGGGAGGTCGATCTTGCGCGCGAAGGAGCACCCGCCACCGTTCAGGTGGGACTCGAACTCGTCGCGGAACGAAGCGATCAGACTGGGGACGAGATTGACGACACCGTCGGGCAGCCCGCATCGCTGTCCGTCGGTCACCATCGAGCAGCGGATGAATATCTCTTCCAGGTCCCCTCCATCCGCGGCACCCGCTTCGATGCGCGTGAGTGCCTCCAAGATGTCGGCCGAATGGAGCTTGCAGGGGGGACACTGGCCGCAGGATTCGACGTGAAGAAACCGAGTGAACACCTCGGCGATCTTTACGGAACACGCCGTGTCGTCGTAAACCGCGAACCCTCCGGCACCCAGACCCGTTCCGATCGCAGACATGGAATCGAAGTCCAGAGGTACATCGAAGAGCGCGGGGACGATCACTGCGTTCGATGCCCCTGGGAGCACGGCCTTCAAGCTTCGTCCGGGAAGAGGCCCTCCTGCTAGCTCGAACAGGAGGTGCGACAACGGTGTACCGAGTGGCAACTCGTACATCCCCGGACGTTCGACGTCACCCGTCACCGTGAAGAGCATGGTGCCCGGTGAGGTCTCCGTACCCACCGACCTGAACCAATCGGGTCCCCACTCGATGATGCCGGGCACGTTGAACAGCGTCTCGACGTTGTTGATCGCCGCAGGATTGGAGGCTTCCGGGGTAGCGAACAGACCCTGGATGTAGGGAGGCACATGTCGAGGGAGCGGGTCGTTGCCTTCGATGACCTCGAGCAGTCCCTTCTCCTCGCCCAGGAGATAGTGATCGGGACCGAGGACGAGCTCGATAGGAACACCGCCGGCTAGACCGAGCTCACGCATCTCCAACAGTGCACGCTCGAGTGAATCGATCTCACGCTGGAACTTCTTCTTCGTCACGATGTAGGCGGCCTTCGCACCGGCCGCGTACGCGCCGATCGCGAGACCCTCGATGAGCCTGTAGGAATTGGTCCGCATCAGGAGGCGGTCCTTGAAAGTCGCCGGCTCTCCCTCGGCCGCGTTGCAACACAGGTACTTCACTCCGTCCTGGTCCCGCATCAGACCTCGCCATTTGGCTGCCGCCGGGAACCCTGCACCGCCCCTGCCGCGCAACCCGGCCTCAGCAACGACCTCGGTGATCTCCGCGCGAGGCAACGACAGCGCCTTGCCCAGACTGATGCCGCCACCGGACTCGAGGTACTGATCAACGGACGTGATCGGCGCATCGGGCAGGAGAGTCCGCTCGTCGGACACCGTGGAAACAACGGTGCCGGCGACCCGTTCCCTGGCCCCAGACGGTGTCACCGGAGCGCCGCTCCGACCACTTCGGGGTTGACCGCGGCCCACGGCCCCAACCCACTGTCCTTCGGATCCATGCTGCACTTGTCCCTCATGTCGCCGCATCCTCCATCGCGGTTCCTTCCTCAGCATGAACTCGGGCGATCGCCTCCAGGTCCTCGAAACCGAGGATCCCCAGGGCGGCCGGGAACAGATCCCATTCCTCTTTGAAGATGTGCTCGTCGAGTGCCTCGAGCAGCCCGACGGCCGCTTCAGCCCACCCGGCGTCAGCCTCGGCGATGTGTTCGATGGTATGCGCCAGGTCGGCGTGCTCACCGATGAGGTCTTCGACTATTCCCTCATAGATATCGTTCTCGTCGACCACGCGGGTGAAAAGGCCGCGTTCCTCCTTGCGCACATGAGATCCCAGGATCTCAACGATGCGGCAGAGAAGATCCCGAGCGCGCTCTTCCGAGCCATCCCGCAGTGCGCCTCGCAGCTCGGATCCCAGAGAGGCAAGAGCTGAGTGCTCTCGTGACAACTCGGCAAAGGGCTCCGACTGCCGGCACCCGCAGTAATCACACATGGAGAGCTCCTATTCTCACGACGGTTTCCATCCTTCCTGCAGGAACGGCGGAGTCATCAATGGGCAAGGATCACCCCGATGACCGGGACGCTGAGGGTCAAGAGGCCGCTCGCTCGGGCCAAGGCCAGCACGGTCGACCGCGGCACCGTCTCAGCGCGGGGGCCGAGCACGAAGTCATGGATCCCGGTGAGCACCAGGATCGCGAGGACGAGTACGAGCTTCACCAACAAGAGGCGGCCGTAGCTGCTTCCGGTGAGAGCGGACCAGGACAGCAAACCGAATCTCGACATCGTGTACAGCCCGCTCCCCACCAGAGTTAGAAGTGCCGTCCAGCCAACCGGTCGGAACCTCCGTCCGATCCCCGCGATCGTCGCGCTCCGCTGCTCCGGAGGAAGCGTTCGCGCGAACGGGATCGCGACCGCGATCATGAAGACGGTTCCCCCAACCCAAACTATGGCGCTCATGATGTGGAGGATGCGCGCTATCAGCAGATCGGCCGGCACCGGCGCGCCCTCCTAGGAACCAACCGGGTGGGCGTGGGACAGTTCGGCGGCCAATCCGCTCGCCTCGAGGTCCGATAGGCCGGCTTCGAGCAGCGGGAGGTAGATCTCCTCCTCTTTGGCGAAGTGGACCTCGAGCAGAGCCGAGAGCCCGTAGAGGATGCGCGCCGCCTCAGCCCGGTCGTCGTCGGTGACCCCGTTCTCCCGCATCGATGCGGCGAGAGCCTCGAGGTCCGCGATCTTCCCGACGATCGAAACGTGATCACGGATCATCGTCTTGGTGGCGCCACCGACCGCCCGCAGGAGCCGCTCGACCACCGGGTACAGGAATCGCTCCTCCTCCTCGGCGTGAGCCGCGAGATGGTCCTTCAAGAAGCCCACGAGGTCACCCATCAGTGCGGTGAGCGCACCCGGTTCGGCAACACGAGCTTCGGCCGCAGCCGCCTCGAGGTGGGCAAGGTGCGGCGCGAGATCGGCGTGCTCGGAGCGCATCATCGCGACGGGATCGGGACGGACCTCGGGAGGCTTCATGCCGGTGAACTCGCCTCTCGCCAGGCCGGCGTGGACCTCGGCATGATCGCTCGCAGATGGAGGTGGCGAAACGACGTGGAGGACGATCATCCTGGTCCGTGCCAGCACGCCTCTCTTCTGGCCCGCTGGTATCACTGCGAGATCCCCCGCCTTCACGTCGCGTCGTTCCTCGCCGGCGACCACCTCCCCCACCCCGTCGAGGACCGCGAGGACGAGGTCAGCAGCGGGCGAGTGAACGGGAATGAACTGGCCCGGCTCGAACGCCGCGAGCACGGTCTTCATCCGGTCGGTCTCCGCCAGCACGCGGGGCGAAAAGTGGTCCGGGGCAAAGGCGACCAGTTCGACGCCCCGTCCGATGAATGCTTCGGTGCTCATCTCGACTCCTATCTTTTTTTACGATGCTTTCTTGTTTATAGCCTAGACATCGTGTAAAAACAAGATATGAAGATCAAGAGGACCGCCCTCGCACATCGCGCCCTCTCGGACGAGGTCCGGTTACAGCTCTTCTCCCTGATCTCCGAATCGGAGGGGGACCTGGATGTGGCCGGCATGGCCGCGTCGCTCAAACTCCATCCCAACACCATCCGGAGCCACCTCCGCCGCCTCGAGGAGGCCGGGCTCGTTCGGCCGGAGGCGGAGAGTCGCACCACGCGAGGGCGACCGCGCCTCCTATGGTGGCTCGGTCCGGCGGCCCGCGACCTCAGCGGCGGGGCGCGCGACTACCAACTGCTCGCCACGATCCTCGCCGGGCACGTCCACGTCGGGACCGGCGACCCAGCCGGGTTGGCGGAGTCGGCGGGACGCGCGTGGGGTGGCTACCTCGCGGCCGGCGACCGGCCCGAACCGTTCGCGTTGAGTTCGAGCGGAGAGGCGATCGGGATGATCTCGTCGCTCATGGAGCGGATCGGTTTCGAGCCCAGCCTCGAGGAAGACGGCTCCTCTACGAAGGTCCTGCTCCACAACTGCCCGTTCAGGGCGGTCGCGGAGCGTTACCCAGACGTCGTGTGCGCTCTGCACCTAGGGATCATGCGCGGCGCGCTTGAAGAAACGAGGTCGACGATCGAGGCGCGATCGCTCACGCCGTTCGTTGAACCGTCACTCTGTATCGCTGAACTGGAGGAGGTCCAGAGATGAACAAGTCGGATGAGGTAGTCATCGACGCACGACCGATCATCGCGTCGGGCGGAGAACCCTTCGGGGCCATCATGGACGCCGTAGGCCGGCTACAAGCGGATCAAAGCCTCGTCGTCCTCGCACCGTTCGACCCGGTACCGCTCGAAGGGGTGCTCGGCGAACAAGGTTTCGACTTCGCCGTCGAGGAGATGGCACCCGGGGACTGGCGGGTGAAGTTCACAAGGGCCACGGGGTGAACGTAATCGCGCGTGCACCGGCTCCATCGGTGACGGTCTCGGGCGGCGCCTCGGGCCCGCCCACTCCCCCGGCTTCGGTACCGCTGACGTTCTTCGCGGCGGCTGGAGCAGGTGGGGTCGCGTTCGGGGTCGCGTTGCTCCTGTCTTCGTCCGACGCGGTCATCTCTCCGTTCCTCCCCCAAGTGCTCGCGACCGCCCACTTCGGGGTCCTCGCCTTCCTGACGGTCGCGGTACTGGGGGCCCTGCATCAGTTCGCCCCGGTAGCGGCCGGTCGCCCCCTTCGATCGGTGGTCGCGGCAAGGATCACCGCCGGGGTGCTCGTTCCCGCGGTCTGGGTCCTCGCTATCGCATTCGCCGCCGGACGTCCGGGCATCGTTGCGCCGGCGGGCTTAGCCGCGTTCGTTGCCATGTGCCTTGCCGCGTGGAACCTCTCGGGCCCTCTGTCGGCTCGCGGTGGTGGGGTTCCGGTGATCGGACTCAGGTGGGCGACCGGACTCCTGTTGGTGACCGCCTCTATGGGTGTGCTCTACGCGTTCGACCTCAGGGAAGGGTGGTTCGCCTTGCTCCCTAGGGCGGTCGCAGCCCACGCCCATCTCGGGCTGATCGGGTGGCTCGGGGTCGCCTACATGTCCGTGGCCGAGAAGCTCTGGCCGATGTTCCTGCTATCCCACCGGAAACGCAACCGTTCGGGGAAGTTGGCGGTCTGCCTCACTCCGATCGGTGCCGTGATCCTCGCGGCCGGACTGCTGGGATCCGTCGCCGGGCTGATGTTCCTGGGAGCAGGCGTGGTTGCCATCGGTCTCGGCGCGCACCTGACGTCGCTCGTTGCGGTCATTCGACACCGCATGCGAGGACTCGAGTTGCTCCATGCATTCGTCATCGCGTCCGCCGCATTCCTCATCGTCGCGGTCATTGTGGGGACCATCGCCGCGAGCTCCAGTGATCCGGCGACGCGCCTACGGCTCGTATCCGCAGAGGTCATGGCGCTCATCTGCTGGCTCGTCCTTGCGCTCCTTGGTCACGCCCACAAGGTCGTCCCGTTCATCGCGTGGACAGCCCTCAAGACGCGCGGGGCGCTCCCGACCGGCGGCCCCCCGGTCCTGTTCTCGCACCTGTATGACCGCCGCACGGCACAGGTCACCTTCGGGCTGGTGTTGGTCGGAGCGTGCCTGGCGGTCGGCGGGCTGCTGGCCTCGCAGGGGGCGGTGGTCGGAGCCGGAGGCCTTGCCGTCGCCCTGGCGACGTTGATCACCGCGGTCAACCTCACGCTGCATCCGCTTGCCCTCCTCAGATCCCAGCCCGCGATAGAAGGAAGGACGGCGTGACGATGGCCTCAACGGTGGAACGAGCGCGCCGGGCGCTGCGAACGGTCCTCGATCCCGAACTGGGGATCGACATCGTTGCACTCGGGTTGATCTATGACATCCGCGAAGACGACGGCCGCCTCGTGGTCGAGATGACGCTCACCACCCCGGGCTGCCCGGTCTCGCAAAGCCTCCCGCAGGAGGCGGCCCGGGCCCTCGACCTCGAACTCCCCGCCGATGAGTCACGCGACGCCCAGGTCCGGGTCGTGTGGGATCCGCCGTGGACCCCCGAAAGGATGGAACCGGGAGCCATGGACGCACTGATGCACGGGCGGCGCGGATGAGCGAGGAGCCCGCCCCGGTCGGCGACCTGCTGATCGGCATCGGATGTCTATCGATCGTCGCAGCCCTGATCGCCTGGGCCGCGGGCTGGGTCGGATGACCCGCAAACCGAGGCCCATTTTCTGTTCTGTGGTGGAAAGTGCTTGCTTGGTGGGCCCCGAATCTATTGAGAAGAGGAAACGGGGCGGTTAGGAGGAAAACTATGAAGATCGGTCGGAGGAGACGAGTCGTTCGTCGTCAAGAACTGATCGTGGTAGCTGCAACCAGCAGTGTTCCCCCCGCGGCGAGGCCCATCATCTCTAGAGCCACTACCCAGCCTCCGAAACCCACCATGTAGATGAAAAGCACAGCGACGAGGGCTATCGTAGTCAAGTCCGCCCTGTCGAGTCGGACCTCCAATGAGTCCATTTGAACGCTGGTTCGCATCTCGTCCTCCTTTAGCTGCCGTGCCCGCTGGCGGGACCACCGTCGCCCACCATGAAAATCCCGATGGCTCCCTTGACCGCATCGGCGAACGCATGGGTGACGAAGGGATACATCCCGTCTTCCTCCATGGAGAAGTCAACGATCGCCCCCTGGGACGGGGCGATGCTCACCGTCTGGGCCGGGCCTCCAACAATCCCCTCCTGCCAGGTGCGATCGAAGATGGCTCCAATCACATGGAAGGCAGACCACTTGCTGGGACCGGCGTTCAGGATGTACACACGCACTCTTTCAGCGGGATCCGCAATCAGTGGATCGTCGACGTACTGGTTGGCGGCACCGTTGAACACGACCCAGTCTGGCGTCGCGGCAAGCAGTTTGTTCATGTCACTGATCTCGCCCTGACCGCCGAAGTACAACTCACTCTGAACCAGCGCATACTCACGGGCCGGTGGCAAAGGATCGTCCTTGGGGTCCACAACCAGCATCCCGTACATACCGTTGCCCATGTGGTGCAGCACCGGAGCGGTCGCGCAGTGGTACATGAAGACCCCAGGCTTGGTCGCCACAAAGTCGAACGTGAACGAGTCGCCGGCCTGCACGTCCACATATGCGCGGTTCGGTGCGATCTCGGCAGCATGGAAGTCGATGGAGTGAGACATCGTCCCGTTGTTGACGATCTTGAAGTGGATCAAGTCACCTTGGGTTACGTGGATCACGGGCCCGGGAACGGTGTCTCCGAAGGTCCAAAGGTTCATGAACTTCCCCTCGGCGACCTCGAATTCTTTCTCGGTCACCTCGAGGGTGACTTCGTGCTCCGTCCCCTTCATCGGGGGAGGCATGCTCGCGTCGTAGGTCTTGTGCTTCGGTCCGTCAAAGGGCGGCGCGTTCTCCGGGTTGAGCAGATCGGACGGATCGGCTTGGGCTGCTCCTTCAGCTGAGGTGCCCACGACATCCGCCGCCCTTGCTCCCCCATCGTCGGACCTCGCGTAGAGGGCGGCAGAGGTCCAAGCGATCATGCCACTCGCCAAGAGAAGGGAGAAGATCGTCGCGACCCCGACCTGTCCCTGCTGCTTCGGCCTCAAGCTCCCCATCGTTCGACCCTTCTCTCGTATTATCTGGCCTCAAGCCAAACCATTAGCACTGCTGTTAACGATGTGGACAGGATAGACCTTGCGTTTCATTAACGTCAAGCGATACGGTAAACGTTATGCAGATCTCCCTGGGGAACAAAGGTGACTACGCGGTGCGGGCCGTACTGGATTTGGCCCACGGATACGACAAGGGCCGCCGGAAGGCACGTGAGATCTCCGTCGCGATGGACATCCCCCAGAAGTACCTGCCACAGGTTCTCGGTGCCCTGATCAGAGAAAGGATCGTCGTTTCGGTGGCGGGTCCCGACGGCGGCTACTCGCTCACCCGGTCCCCCGCCGATGTCTCACTACTCGAGGTAGTCGAAGCGGCCGAGGGTCCGGTCAAGAACGGTCGGTGCCTCGTGCGCGGCGGTCCATGCAGGTGGGAAGAGAAGTGCGCCGTCCACGATTCGTGGGCGGCGGCGCAGGACGCCCTGATCGAGAGGCTGGCAGGCACTACCTTCGCCGAACTCGTCTCGGCCGATGTCGCTCTGGAAGCCCCTGCTGGCTGAGCAGGCAGGAAGCCGAGGCCCGTGCCCGTGACCGAACCGTTCCATCCTTTCGCGAATCTGATCGGCATGGAGGCGGGTGAGACCAATGACACAGGTGACGTCGTCGCAACCGCCAGTGGATCATTCGCTCTGTTTGAGGAGCGGCCAGCCTGATCTCACGAACGAGAAGCTGGCCGGCTCCGTGGGCGGGTCGTCGTGGGGGTGGATGATGTCGTGCTCGCTCACGTGGAAGACGTGGTTGTCAGACGCGGATCTCCAACGCCGGCCGGAACGAGAACTTCCTCACGTGCCTCCTCCTGTCATCGTCAACGGCTCATGCCCTCGCGCGCGAGCGAAAGGAACTCCTCGCGGCTCGCGTGGTTGTCGCGCAGGATGCCGTACATCGTCGATGTCACCGTCTTGGTTCCCCTCGCCTGCACGCCGCGGATGGTCATGCATTGATGCTCGGCCACCATGACGACGCCCACTCCCTTCGGCTCCAGCTCGTCCTGGATGAGGTCCGCAACCTGCTTCGTGAGTCGTTCCTGCACCTGGAACGCCTTCGAGAAGTGTTGGACCGCACGCGCCAGCTTCGATAGACCGACGATGCGCTCGCCCGGTATGTACGCGACGTGAGCATGCCCGGTGAACGGCAGCAGGTGATGGGCGCACAGTGAGGTGAAGGGGATATCGCGGACGAGAACGAGCTCGTCGTAATGGTCCGAGTTCTCGAACGTCGTGAAGTTGAATGGTTCGGGCGTCAGCATCTCGCGATACATCGCCGCTACCCGCCGCGGGGTCTCCCGGGCCTCCTCGGTCGCGAGATCGACCCCGAGCGAGTCCAGCAGATTCTCTATCGCCGTCTCGACCGGGTCCTCGCCCGACGTTCGCGCCGGGACCGCCACCATGTGCGGATGGAACATCGCGGCTGAGGGATTCTCTACCTCGTCGGTCAATCTGGTATTCATCGGCCGCCGGCCGCTCTGAGCTTCACACAGCATTCGCCGGGAGTCGGCTCTAAAGCCGCCTCGACGGTGTCGTTGCCGAGACCCCGCAGGAGCCCGTCGATGAACTCGCGATTCAGCCCGCAGATGAGCTCAGGAGAATGCCGCGCGAGGGTGTGGAACGGGCAATTGCGCAGCGAGATCACATCGCCACCGGCCTCGCGATAGGGCTCGAATCCGTAGCTCGAGAGGGTTTCCTCCGCCACCGAAAGTGCTCGCTCGGAACCGGGGGGCCGCAAATGCAGCTCCACTTTGACCTCTTCCCCGATCGCATAACCCTTCTCACGGGCGATGCGCGTGGCCGCCTCTCGGGCCGATTCCTTCGAATCTTGCTCGAGCGCCGCCACCAGGATCTCTCCCACGATGTCGTAGCGCCGCTCCGGGATCGAGACGTTCACCTCAAGGTCGGAGGGTTCGTAGAGCTTCGAACTTCTCCCGGCGCC
>JAENWQ010000190.1 GCA_016649855.1 Actinomycetota bacterium
CTCGATCGATACGACGAGCGGTGAGAACGGAGGAGATCTCGGGTTCTCGAACTACGGGGAGTTCGTCGAGCCGTTCGCGGACGCGCTGCGCGACCTCGAGGTCGGGGAGGTCTCTCGCCCCGTGCGGACGGAGTTCGGAACCCATCTGATCTACCTGAGGGCCCGGCGCGTCACACCGCTGGCCGAGGTGCAAGACGAGATCGTCGCGCAGCTCACCACAGAACAGCAGGATGAAGCGTGGCGATCGTGGGTGAGCGAGCGCTACGACGCGGCCGAGGTGAGCGTCAACCCGCGTTACGGGGAGTTCGACCCGGAGACGCAGCGGATCGTTGCCGCAGGCCCGGAGGAGATCCCCGGGGCCGCGACCCCCCGTCCCACCCCGACCCAGAACCCGGACGCCGCCCCCAGCCCCCTGGGCTGAGGCGACTGGGCTGAGGAGAAGGGCCGACGACATGCCCCTCCTGGTCGTTCCACTGGCACCCGAGGAAGTCGACCTTCTCACGTTGGGTGAGTGGGAACGGCTCACGTCGCGTTCCCTGGTTCTGTTCGAGCGACCCACCACCCGCTCGTGGCCCGTCTTCGCAAGGCCGGTGTCGAGAGCGGTCCGTTCGACGACGAGCCCGCGGCGACCGATGAGGGCGTCGCTCTCGTCGCCGACCCGGATTCGGTGCGCGTTCTCGAGCTAGCGCGGGCCGGCGCGATCGTTACGGCCGGCGCCGCGACCCCACCCGACGATCTCTCGGCGGCGTACGTGGCTCCGGTCGTCCGGCGGGCTTCCGCCGATCTGGGGACGTTCCTTTCTGTGATGGCTCGACTGCGCAGCGAGGACGGTTGTCCATGGGACCGGGAGCAGACCCATGAGTCGCTTCTCATCCATCTCCTCGAAGAAGCTCATGAGGTAGTGGAGGCGGTCGAGGAGGGCCACACGGACGTCGAGCTCGAGGAGGAACTCGGTGACGTCCTTCTGCAGGTTGCGTTCCACGCGCGACTCGCCGAGCAGGAGGGGCGGTTCGACATCTCGGGTGTGTCCAGGACCGTGACCACCAAGCTCGTGCGGAGGCATCCGCATGTCTTCGGGCAGACCGAGGTCGACGATGCCGACGATGTCGTGCGCAACTGGGAAGCGATCAAGAAAGAGGAGAAGGAGCGCTCAGGCACCTTCGACGGGATCCCGCGCTCGCTGCCCGCGCTGCTGGCTGCCTACAAGACCCAGAAGCGGGCCGCGGCCCTGGGGTTCTCGCCCGACGAGACAGAGGCCGATGCAGAGCTGCGGGCTGCGCTCGCCTCCGGAGACCTGGGGAGCGCCCTGTTCTGGGTCGTGGCCCTGGCCCGGAGGAGGGGGGTCGATCCGGAATCCGCTTTGACCGGAGCTGTGGCCCGCTTCCGGGAGGGATTCTCTTCCAGAAACGGGCCTACCGACGCCTGACGCGGTACGCTGCGATGTTACTGATGTTGAATGAGTGAACTACTGGGGCATCCACCGTGAAGCCGACGGGAGAGCCAGAGAGAGATGAGGCCGTGAGCGACATCGTGTTGATCCAGGCACGCGAGATCCTCGACTCGCGCGGCAACCCGACCGTGGAGGTTGAGGTCGTGCTCGACTCGGGGGCCACCGGCCGGGCCGCGGTTCCGTCGGGAGCGTCCACCGGTGCGGGTGAGGCGCTCGAGCTTCGCGATGGAGGGGACCGCTACGGGGGCAAGGGCGTCGAGGGAGCGGTCCGCAACGTGGTCGACGTGATCGCACCCAACGTCATCGGCCGGGACGCGCTCGACCAGCGCGGGCTCGATCAGACGATGATCGATCTCGACGGGACCGACAACAAGTCGAAGCTCGGAGCCAACGCGATCCTCGGAGTTTCGCTCGCGTGCGCGCACGCGGCAGCGCGCGAGCTCGAAGTGCCGCTCTATCGATACCTCGGGGGCCCCGACGCGCACGTTCTGCCGGTGCCGATGATGAACGTGCTGAACGGCGGGGTTCACGCCGACAACTCGGTGGACTTTCAGGAGTTCATGTACGCGCCGGTCGGTGCCGCGTCGTTCCGCGAGGCCCTCGAGTGGGGTGCCGGCTGCTACCACGCGCTGAAGGGTCTGCTCGGGGCGAAGGGTCTGTCGACCGGGGTCGGCGATGAGGGCGGGTTCGCCCCGGACCTGAGATCGAACCAGGAGGCGGTCGAGCTGCTGATCGAAGCGATCGGCAAGGCCGGTTACGAGCCTGGGCGCGACGTCGCCCTGGCCCTCGACCCGGCGACCTCCGAGATCAAAGACGGCGACCACTACGTGCTCGCGTCCGAGGATCGTCGACTGACGAGCGAAGAGATGATCGACTTCTGGGCCGATTGGGTCGAGCGCTATCCGATCGTGTCTCTCGAGGACGGGATGGACGAGAACGACTGGGACGGGTGGAAGCGACTCACCGAACGTATCGGTGACAAGGTCCAACTGGTTGGAGACGATCTCTTCGTCACCGATCCGGAGATCCTCCAGAAGGGGATCGACGAGGGGGCCGCGAACTCGATCTTGATCAAGCTCAACCAGATCGGAAGCCTGTCCGAGACCCTGGCATGCGTTCGGATCGCTCAGCACGCGGCGTACACGACCGTGATCTCGCATCGTTCGGGCGAAACGGAGGACGCGACGATCGCCGACGTCGCGGTGGCGGTCAACGCGGGACAGATAAAGACAGGCGCTCCCGCCCGAGGAGAGAGAACGGCGAAGTACAACCAGTTGCTGAGGATCGAAGACGACCTCGGCGACTCGGCACGCTACCCAGGCCGCAGATCGTTCCCGAGGTCCGATCGTTCCCGGGGAGAGGGCTGATGGCGACCGCAGCAGCCCGGCGGCGCTCCCGCTCATCGAAGGGTTCGGGCGTCCTGCCGCGCGTCGTGGTCGCGGTCCTCATCCTCGGCGTGATCGGCGCGATGGCGATCGAGCCCACGAGGCAGCTGATCGAACAGCGCAGGCGGATCTCCGCGATGACCTCGGACGTTCAGAAGATCGAGACCATGAACGACGCCCTGCAGACCAGGATCGACAGGCTCAAAGACCCGGACTTCATCGAGCAACGAGCGCGCGAGCAGGTCGGTCTCATCCTTCCCGGCGAGACTCCTTATGTGGTCATGCCCCCGTCGAGGAAGCTGCAGAAGCGTCAGGCCGAAAGGGAACGAGCCGCGGCCGAGCGGGAGCAGGCTCCCGTGGACGACGAGCCCGGGCCGATCGAGGGCTTCCTGAGTTTCCTAGGCTTTTAGAGCTTGAGGTCGTCGCAGTTCTCCTCGGCATAGCTCTGGACCTTGTCCGAGGCGGCCGTGACCGACTCCTGGTTTATCTGGGCCGTGTCTCCACCGGCTGCCGCGGCGAACGCGTCGGCGACCTCTTGGGCGTCGTCGGCGATCTCGTCGGGGGCCGTGTCGGCGAGTTCCTGGAACGCGTCCTGAGCTTCTTCGAGGCCGTCCCCTCCGGCCGGGTCGAAGTTGGAGAACGCCCGGGCCGCATCACAGAAGGCTTCGTTGTCATCCCCCGAACATCCGGTGAAGACGAATGTGACCGCGAGACAAACGATAAGGATGCGCACCGACATCTCCTGACTTCGCATAGACGGTTAGTTTGAGCCTATGACACTGGAACACTCAGGGATCGAGCGGACGCAGGTCGAAGCGCAGCTCGGCCGTCCCCTCCGGGGCCGGTGGGCGGTGGCGGCGCGCTGCCACCTCGGGGTTCCGATGGCGATCGAGAATCATCCGCGGCTCGAGGACGGGAGCCCGTTCCCCACGCTCTACTGGCTCACCTGTCCGGTACTGATCAAGCGCGCCAGCAGGCTCGAATCCACGGGCTGGATGCAGGAGCTCACCGAGGAGATGGGTTCGTCGGAGGAGCTCCGTCCGTCTGACCTGCGTAGCCGGTTCGCGGCCGCGATCGCACGGTACCTCTCGAGGCGGGACGAGCACGAGTGCATCGAGGACTCCGGAGCGACCCCGGGAGGGGGGCCCGAGCGCGTGAAGTGCTTGCATGCCCATCTCGCGCACCAGCTCGCCGGGGGCCAGAACCCGGTCGGAGCTCGGACCCTCGCGTCAACGGGCTGGCCCGACTGCCGGCTCCCTTGTGTCGGGGAGGAGGAGTGAGGGTCGCGGCGATCGACGTCGGCACGAACTCGACCCGGCTCCTCGTCGCCGAGCAGCTCGGCGAATCCTTCCGCTCCGTCGACCGGCGGATGACGATCACGCGCCTCGGTCAGGGCGTCGATCGGACCAGGTCGCTCGATCAGCATGCGTTGGAGCGGACGCTCGCGACGATCGCGGACTACGCGGCTGCATGCGGCGAGTACGGGGTCCAGCGCCTGCGGGTCACCGGGACGTCCGCGGTGCGCGATGCACACAACCGGAACGACTTCTTCGTCGGGGTCAAGTCCCTGACCGGTCAGGAGCCCGAACTCCTTTCCGGTGAGGAGGAGGCCCGCGCGACGTTCCTCGGTGCGACGTCCGATCTCGCCCTGGGCGGGCAGAAGTTGGTCGTGGACATCGGGGGCGGCTCCACCGAGTTCGTCGTGGGCGAGACCGAACCCGAGCGACTCATCTCGCTCGACATCGGATGCGTCCGCATGTTCGAGAAGTACCTTTACTCCGATCCCCCTTCCGAAGACGAGCTGGATGCGCTCCGGAACGAGGTCGGTGCCGCGTTGAAGGAGGCGGCCGGTGTCCTCGACGTGCCGGTGGGAGCCCAACTGATCGGCGTGGCCGGCACCGTCGCACAGCTGGCGGTCCTCAAGACGGGTATCCCCGTGTACGACCCCGACGTCACGCATCACGCGGTGCTGAGTCACGGCGACGTTCGCAGACTGGCGCGGAGACTCCGGACGCTTCCTTACGATCAACGCAAACGGATAGTGGGCCTCGAGCCGGGCCGTGTCGACGTGATCGTGGCCGGCTCCGAGATCCTCCAGCTCGTCATGGAGACGTTCGACGCGCCCGAACTGATC
>JAENWQ010000133.1 GCA_016649855.1 Actinomycetota bacterium
CACCTCCGCGCAAATAACCGTGACACCAGAGCGCCCCTGCATCGACGATGGCTGCGTTGCTTGTCGCGCACGTACTCCCCGGTACGCACGACTCCTCGCGCCTTGCCCTCGCCACGCAGTGGCGCTCTGGATGTTGACGCTACTTACGCGAAGGTGCACTAGTTCCCGGTGGCCAGGTGGCCCCACCCAAAGGGGGCCATGTGCCCCCACGAAGAAGTGCCCTAGGGCACTAAGAACAGCGCCGCTCCTTGAGAAGAATGTATTCAAGAGTCGATGATCCCCCAATGGGGGGACAGAGGAAGGAAAGAGGACAAATGGACAGGAAGGTATGGGATCGGGTTGTGAGCGGGGCCGGCGCCCTTATGGCGTTCCTCCTCGTTGCCGTGGGTATCGCTGCTGTCTACGGTGGGATGTTCGGACAGGACAACGTTCGTGACCGCCTGCAGCCACAGAACATCAGCTTCGCGCCGGCCGATGCGATGACGCCGGAAGAGTCCGCAGAGGTTGGCGACTTCGCCGGCCAGAAGGTCGAGAACGGGGCACAGGCAGAGGCTTTCTCCCGCTACATCGGTCTGCACCTCCAAGGGATCAACGGGGGCAAGACCTACTCGGAGACCAGCTCCGAAGCACGCGCTCTCGAGGAGGACGACCCGGCACGCGCCGAGGTGGATGGCATGGTTGAGACACTCTTCCGGGGCGAAACGTTGAGGGCGATCCTCCTGAACGCTTACGGATGGTGGACCATCTCCACGCTGGCCCTTTTTGTGGGGTACGGGATGATCGTCGCAGGGCTCATCCTCGCCGCCCTGGCCTTCCTGGGCTTCCGTCACGCACGGAAGGTGGCCCTGGTGGCAACACCTGCCACAGGTACCAGGGCAGCCGCCTGAAGCACGACTGCTGTATAGCTGTCACGAAGGGCCCCCGATCGGGGGCCCTTCGTCATCTGAGGCTCTCTCTTCTACCCGAGATCTCTGAGATGACTTTCTACCCTGGGGGGTAGGGTAGGAATACTTCGTGCCGCGCAGATGTTCGTATCCGTGACCGGTCTAACAGGGGGACAAAGATGGAACTGGACGACAAGATGTTGAATGACGTGATCGACCGGCTGCGCAAGGTTGAAGGGCAGGTCGCCGGAATCATCCGGATGATCGAGTCTGGGCGCGAGTGCTCCGACGTGGTAACCCAGATGTCGGCCGCGTCGAAGGCGCTGGATCGGGCGGGTTTCCGTCTCCTGGCGAACGGCTTGCGGCAGTGCGTCGCGGACCCGAAGACGGCCGCGAAGGACGGCTACGACGAAGAGCTCCTCGAACGGTTGTTCCTGAAGCTCGCGTGAGGGAATAGATGCCTTTCTCGTCGTTGCAGTAGCCGTGTTTGTCCTCGCGCAGGTCCTCGTTCCAGACGGTTCGCAGTCAAATACTTAGGAGGGTGTTCCACATGGATCCGAGAACTGCTTTCGTTCGGAGAGATGAGTTGCAGATGATCGACGTGCGTGAGCCGTTCGAATGGCAGGCAGGGCATATAGAGGGCGCGCAGCACATCCCGATGGGGGAGATCGAAACGCGCCTCGATGAGATCGATGACGGCAAGCCGCTGTTGGCGATCTGCCGGAGTGGGAACCGCAGCGGCCATGTGGTGCGTTTCCTGCGCCGCAAGGGCTTCCAGATCGAGAATCTCGATGGCGGCATGGGGGCATGGATGAAGACTGGTTTACCGGTCGCAGGGGTAAGCGCGCGACCGGGAAGGGTGGCGTGAGCAGATGATCTTCAAGCAGTTCCATCTCGAGAGCCTGGGACACGCGTCTTACATGGTTGGGGACTCCAGGACCGGCAAGGCCCTGGTCCTCGATTCACGCCGTGACGTCCAGGTCTACTTCGACGCCGCGCGCGAGGCCGGACTTCACATCGCGTACGCGATCGACTCCCACGGGCACAACGACTACATCAGCGGGATCACCGAGCTGCGAGCCCGACAGGATATAGAGGTCCTTGGTTTCGCTGAGGCCGGCTACGAGTACGAGCACACCGCCGTCAAAGAGGGTGATCGCGTCACCTTTGGCGACGTCACGGTCGAGATAATCCACACGCCCGGCCACACGCCCGAGCACATCAGCCTGCTCGTCTTCGACAATGAGGCGGGTGATGAGCCTGCGCTACTGCTATCGGGTGGCGCGATCCTCGTGGGAGACCTCGCTCGCCCCGATCTCCTCGGCGGCCCAGAGCAGGCACGCGAAGCTGCCAAGGAGTACTGCCACACGATCCAGGAGAAGCTCCTGTTCCGGTTGCCCGATCACCTCGAGGTGTTCCCGACGCACGTCGCAGGATCCTTGTGCGGCGGCAACATCGGCAGCCGGCTCTCGACGACGCTTGGGTACGAGCGCAAGACGAACGCGGTCCTGGCGCGCATATCGTCCTCTGCGGAGTTCGTTGAGGAGTGCATCAGGATCGACAACCTGCCGGCGGTGCCTCCTTACTGGAAGCGCATGCGCAAGCAGAACATGCAGGGAGCAGCTCCCCTCGGCGTGTTGCGCGAGCCGCCGGCGCTTCCACCGGAGGATTTCGAAGCAGCGATGAACGGTGGCGCGGTCGTCGTCGATGCCCGCAGCCCGGAGGCTTACGGTGGCGCTCACATCCCGGGCGCGCTGAACATCGGGCTCGGTTCGTCGTTCTCGACGTGGGCGGGAACCATCGTTCCGGATGGGGCGCGCGTCCTGTTGGTGCTTGACCGGCCCGACGACCTGTGGGAGGCGACCTGGCAGCTGCTCCGCATCGGTTACGACTTGCCGGTGGGTTGGCTGGCAGATGGGATGTTCGCCTGGCGAACCGCGGCGAGGCCCCTCGAGTCGACGCCGCAGATCACCGTGCACGGGCTGCGTGACCGGCTGGCGGACTTCCACGTACTGGATGTTCGCCAGCCTGCGGAATGGGCAGAAGGCCACATCCAAGATGCCCAGTTCATCACCGGCGCAGAGCTCCCCGAACGACTAGAGGAGGTACCCAGGGACCGGCTGGTCGCGGTGATCTGCGGGAGTGGGTACCGATCGTCGGTGTCGGCGAGCCTCCTCAAGCACCATGGACACGACAAGGTCGTCAACATCCTCGGCGGCATGACTGGGTGGAATAGTGTGAACTACGAGACGAAGGAGTAGATCGACATGAACTACAGCCAGACGATCGAGCTCGACCTCACCTACCAAGAGGCGCTTCCGAAGGTCAAGGACGCCTTCAAGGAGCAAGGCTTCGGAACGCTCACCGAGATCGACGTCCGCGCGACGCTCAAGGAGAAGATCGGGCGCGATATCGAGCCCTACATGATCCTCGGAACCTGCAATCCTGATCTCGCGAGCAAGGCCCTGGACGTCGAGCGGGAGATCGGACTTCTTCTGCCGTGCAACGTCGTGGTAACCGAGCGGCACGGGAAGACTCTGGTCCAGGCGTTCGATCCGCAGGTGATGGTCGCCATTCTGGAGCGTGACGAGCTGAAGCCGATCGCCGACGAGGCGGCCGAGCGGATACGTCGTGCCCTTGCGGAGCTGGCGAGCTCGTAGCGAGAGCCGGGCGGCTGGGGCGGACTGCCACGGTCGGGAAAAGGCCCATACCGATTGGGCCGAATGGCCCTACCGCAGGATCCAGCCGGTTCGCGACGATGACCCCAGATGAGCACGGGCTCGACGAGAAGGGCCGGTCATATGACACAGATCGTGATCCTCGGAGGCGGAACCGGCGGCACTCTGGCCGCCAACCGCCTCCGCCGTCTCCATCCCGAGGATGAGCTGGACATCGTCGTCGTGGACCAAGACGATCGCCACGTCTACCAGCCCGGGCTGCTGTTCGTCCCCTTCGGGCTGACGCATCCCGAGGACATAGTCAGGCCGCGCTCTCGTCAGCTCCACTCCGGGATCACCTACAAGCAAAGCCCGATCGAGCGAGTCGACATCGAGGCTAACGAGGTCCACCTGTCCGATGGGACGACGCTGGGTTACGACGTGCTCATCGTTGCGACGGGTGCCGTCCTCGCGCCGGAGGAAACGGACGGCCTCACGGGACCGGGCTGGATGGAGCGGGTCTTCACCTTCTACACACCTGAAGGGGCCGCTGCCCTGGAGGAGGCGCTCTCGGCATTCGAGGGCGGGCGCGTCGTCTTGAACGTCATCGACATGCCGATCAAGTGCCCGGTTGCGCCGCTCGAGTTCTGCTTCCTTGCGGATTGGTATTTCTCCGAACGCGGCATCCGCGACAAGGTTCAGCTCACTTACGTCACGCCACTCGACGGCGCGTTCACCAAGCCCGTCGCCTCGAAACGATTGGGGAACATGCTGGCCGATAAGGGCGTGGAGCTCGTGACGGAGTTCAACACGGGGGAGGTCGACGGAACCGGCGGCCGGCTCATCTCCTACGACGGCCGCGAGGTCGAGTTCGATCTAGCCGTTGTCATTCCGCTCCACAGCGGCCCCGCCTACGTCGAGCGGTCACCGGGTCTCGGCGACGAGTTGAACTTCGTGCCGACCGACGATCACACCCTGCAGTCGAAAGCCGCTCCCAACATCTTCGTGATCGGGGACGCCGCCAACGTCCCCGCCTCCAAAGCAGGCTCGGTGACCCACTTCGAGGGCGAGACACTCGTAGAGAACGTCGGGCGTCACCTCGCGGATGAACCCCTCATGCCGGGCTTCGACGGACACGCCAACTGTTTCATCGAGAGCGGGTTCCACAAGGCGCTGTTGATCGACTTCAACTACGACACCGAGCCTCTGCCCGGTCACTATCCGGGCCGGATCGGGCTGCCCTTGCTCAAGGAATCGCGCCTCAACCACCTCGGCAAGTTGATGTTCCAGTGGTTCTACTGGCACAGCCTCTTGCCGGGCCGGGACATCCCCGGTATCGGAGCCGACATGCCAAAAGCCGGCAAGACACCCGTCAAGGAACCAGAAAGGAGTCCCTCATGACCACGACTAACGTCGATATCCCGGGCGTGGAGCTGAACGAAGAAGGCTTCTTCGTCCACCCCGAACAGTGGACCGAGGACATCGTCCCCGAGCTTGCCCGACGTGAAGGCATCGACGAGCTCACGGATGCACACTGGAAGGTCATCCGCTTCATGCGGTCGGAGTACCTCGAGAAGGGGGCCGGTCCGACCGTGCGCGCTCTTGGGAAAACCTCAGGCGTAAGCGTGAGAGAGCTCTACCAGCTGTTCCCCAAAGGCCCGGCGAAGGTGGCGGCCAAGATCGCCGGCATCCCGAAGCCCCGCGGTTGCATCTGATCCGAAAGGAGACAACACCATGAAGGAGACCATCGAGAAGGTCTCGATCATCATCTCTAAGGGTTCGTTGGAGGGTATCTACCCCGGGCTGATCATGGCGAACGGCGCCAGGGCCGAGGGCATCGAGGTGAACCTGTTCTTCACGTTCTTCGGGCTCGACGCGATCTACGCCAAGCGGCACGAGCACATCAAGCTCGCCACGGTTGGTAACCCGGGTCTTCATTTCGCAACTTGGGCGGGAGGGCTGCCCGGAGTGTCCTCGCTCATGACCCATTACATGGAACGGAAGATGGGCACGCTCGACATCCCCTCGATCCCGGACTTCATGGAGATGATCTACGAGACGGGGGCGGGGATCTACGCCTGCAAGGCTTCCGTGGACCTGTTCGGCCTCGAGAAGAACGATCTCATCCCCGAGGTGCAAGACATCATCACGGTTGGCGAGTTCTACGAGAAGGCCGCAGGCGGAGAGATCATCTTCACGTGAACCGCGGACGCGGTCCTGAGGCGAGGTGACCAAGATGGCCGACAATGATCGGCGCGAAGTATCAGTAACCCACGATGGCGGCTCGCGCTTCCGCATCCGGGTCAGAGGGCATGAGGTGGTCGTCGACCAGCCGGTTGACGCGGGGGGAGATGACACCGCGCCCACGCCTACCGAGCTGTTCGTTGCCTCGATCGCCAGCTGTACCGCCTTCTATGGGCGTACGTATCTCTCGCGGCGGGGCCTGCCGGATCGGGTAGATGTCGTGGCTCGATGGGAAGTGGCCGCCAAGCCCGATCGCGTCGCGAGAGTGTCGCTTCGCGTCGAGGCGCCGGGAGTACCTGCGGACCGCGTGGACGTCTTCCGCCGTGTCCTCGAAGGCTGTCTCGTCCACAACACGTTGAAGAAGGGATGTGACGTCCGGATCGAGCTTCAGAGCGATGTTCATAAGACGGCGCCCGCTGCGAGCGGAGGGACTCCCTTCGATCCCCCATAGCAGAAGCCGTGCGGCGGTTACCGACGGTCTATAGGGCTCGCTCTTGTGAAGGGCGTATCTAACGGCCCGAGATCTTCTCGTGTGGATATTCCGGCGAGCGGTTCTGGAACGACAGGATCTTCGGGTTCTGGATGACGCCCTCTCGGATCTCGATCGCTCTCCTGATCGTCTCGTCCGCATCCCACGTTTCGGGGCCGGCCATGACGGTCGGCAGATACGAGAGCAGCGCTTCGCTGATCTCGTGTGTCGCCGAGTTCCACAGATACGACGGGCTGTGGTCCACCGCGTAGTAGTGGACGCCATCGCCCACCGTGAATATCGGGTCGGAGAAGGTCGTGGGCAGCGCCCATTCGAACCCCATTCCCTCGTCACAGGACACATCGATGATCAAGCTGCCGGGAGCGAAGAGGCCGAGAGTGTCGTTGGACACGAACATGCAAGGCGCTTCCGGATCTTGAAAGACGCAATTCACGACGATGTCGTGCTCGGCCAGCACCTCGACCAACGGCCTGGATCCCTCATCCGAGATGACATTCAACCTGCTGGGATCGCCGTCCTCGGCTTTGAACTGAAGGGTGGTCGCCGAGTGCACGGGCGATGCCACTTGGGCCGGTTCCCGGTGCGACAGGACGGTAACATCGAAGATCCCGTGGGCAGCGAGAGCCGTCACCGCTCCACGCGCGGTCGCTCCGAAGCTGATCACCGCGGCCCGCAGGCGCCTCCCGTACTGGCCGGTGAGTCCCATCAGTTGCAGCGCGTGCAACACCGAGCAGTAGCCGGCCAACTCGTTGTTCTTGTGAAAGACGTGCAGCTTGAAGGTGCCGTCGGAAGCCCACAGATTCATCGCCTCCCACGCGATCAGTGTCAGTTTTCCATCGATCGCGTTCTGCGTCAGCTTCTCGTCCTGCACGCAGTGCGGCCAGCCCCACAGCACCTGTCCCTCGTGCATCTCGGTAAGGTCCTCGGCCTGCGGTTTTGGGAGAAGGATGACGTCGCACTCTTCGAAGAGTTGATCCTGCGTTCGGACACCTGCGAAGATCTCCACCAGTTCTTCCGGCTTGGTCCCGAAGCGGCCCCCGTAGCCCTCCTCCAGGAAGATCGACCGACGGAGCTCCGGAACGATGTGCTCGAAGTGATGAGGATGGATAGGCAGACGGAACTCGTTCTCTTTGTGGGAAGTTCCGAAGGCTCCAAGGCTGAGCTGTCTCATGTGGACCCACCATAAGCCCGGAAGATCCCCACCTTTCCTGAAGGGCGGAGTGCCCGCGGTTTGGTGGAACTACACCCAGCCGATGTGTCGACCCCCGCACAGGCGCAGCAAAGTCTCGATTCGTTCTGCGACATGATCGCAGAC
>JAENWQ010000262.1 GCA_016649855.1 Actinomycetota bacterium
TCTTGTAGGGCTCGGCCCAGCTCCGTCTGCTCGTCATCATGCTCGGAACACTAACCGGCCCCGGGCTTGGTCTCAGGGCCGAACGGACGGCTCCGGTCTGAGATTCCGGCGGGCATGCCCTTTTCTAGGCGTCTACCAGATTCCATTCCACCCGCTGTCCGACGGCTGCGGCATACCGCTCGACCGTCGAGAGACGAGCGTCGACCTCGCCGGCTTCCATCCGCGCAACGGCGGACTGTGACGTACTCATCCGTTCGGCAACGATCTGTTGAGTAATGCCCTTCTGGGTACGGCGCTTGGCGAGCGCCCGAAGAAGTTGTCGCCTCTCGAGGGCCGCTTCAACCATCTCTGCGAACTCGGGATTCTCCTTGGTCCGCCCGACGATGATCTCGTCCAGAAAGTCCTTCTTCGCCATGCTCTCTCCTCTAGATCGCTATCTCTTCTCTGATATATACCATTGCTGAGATATTAGCAATCCTAGATTCAGCTTCTTGAGGTCTTGGCTCTCCTGCGGCGCCAGGCCGCCAAACGCGTCTCGCAGAGCTTGATCGTTCTGTCCGGCGTCTTCTGACTCTTCTTAGAGATTGCTTCAAGCGCCAGCAGAATCCGCCCCTTGCTCCCCTCTTGGGCGAACAGCACCCGGAAGGATTGCTTGTTTCCTTCGGCTCGAACCTCATAGATATCACCGCGCAGGTGCCGGGCAGCCTCCAGCCCGGTCGATTGCACATCCTTCATGGCAGCTGCCACCGCGGCGTCATCCTCATCCGCAAGGTCATCAATGAACTTTTTTACTGGCCTGCGACCCGAAGGGGTCACGTAGTCCCGCCAGCGAAGCTTGACCGGCGACTTACGAGGTTCTCTAGATTGACTGCCCACGACCCCAACCTACCCATCGGTTAAGACGGATTGCAGATCACACGCTGTCCGCCGGCACGAGGTTACGTGCGCTCGTCGATCTCCTTCCACAGGCGCATCCCTATCGGGTGCTCGGCTTCTTCGGCAAGGTGGCCGATCAGGCCCGCGACCCGGGCAAGCAGAGCAAAGCCGCGCGTCAGCGCCGGTGGGAACCCGAGGTCAGCGAGGACCGCTCCCGCGGCGCCGGCTCCGTTGATCGGGAGCTTCTTGTCGGTCTCCTCCTCGTACGCCGCGCCCACGAACTCGAGGAGCCGGAGGTGCGGGCCGAGTAGGCCGGTCTCGTTGGCGAGTTGATAGAGGCGCGGCGTCCGGGGGTCGGTCTCGCGGTGGATCGGGTGACCCAGTCCCGGGATGCGGCGACCGTCCAGGAGCGCGGCGGCGACGGCTTCCTTCGCTGCCTCCTCGAGCGTGGCGCGGTTCGTCTGTTCGACCTCGGGGATCTCCTCGAGGGTGGCGTGGAGGAAGCGGGCGGTGTCTTCGACGGGACCGAGGAACACGCTCCCGGCCCCCAGGAGTCCCGCGGCGATCGCTCCCTGCAGCGATTCCGGCGCGCCGGTGTAGGTGAGGCGCGCGGCGAGCGCCATCGGGGTCAGACCGTGATCGGCGAGGGCGGTCAGCACCGCGTTGAACATCTTCGACTCGCCGTCTGACGGCATGCGGTCCGCCGCGAGGAGGAAGGCGAGGTCGGCGAACGACATCTCGCCCATGACCTCGGTCGCGAGGTCGAGGCCCCGGACCTTGATCGATTCGGGCGTCGAGCGCCCGATCGAGCTCTTGAGCCAGTCATCTTTCGGTGTCACTGCTTCCCCTTCGGTTCGGTCGTCTGTGGGTCGAGATCCTCTTCATCTTCCGTGCGTCCGGTCGGAAGCTCGTGCTTCGCGATCCGTCCGGTCGGCGTGTGGGGAAGATCGTCCACCACCTCGAAGTAACGAGGCACCTTGAACGGAGCGAGCTTCCCTGCCACGAAGTCTCGCAGCTCTCCCATCGAGACGTCGGCTCCCTCCGCGATCACCACATACGCCTTGATCTCCTCCTCGGAAAGATCTGACGGCACCCCGATCACCGCGGCCTCGGCCACGGCGGGATGCGCCTCGAGCGCGTCCTGGACCTCGAGCGGAGAAAGATTCTCCCCCCGCCTGCGGATCAGCTCCTTCCTCCGGCCGACGAACGTGAAGGTGTCGTCGCCGTTGACCTCGACGAGGTCGCCGGTCTTGAGCCATCCGTCGACAAGCACCTTGTCGGTCTCCTCGGGCATCTTGTAATAACCGAGCATCACCGCGGGGTTCTTGAGCTCGAGCTCCCCCGTCTCGCCGACGCCGACCTCCTTGCCGTCACTCATCACACGTCCCCGGTTGATCTCGCCCATCGTCGGATGCTGCCGGACGCTCCCGAGCGTCCCGTACGGACGTGTTCCTCTCTTCCAGATCGTCGCGTACGGGGTCTCGGACAGCGCGTAGCCGGACACGATCTTGAGTCCGAAGCGACGTTCGATCTCGAGGTGGCGCTCCTTGGGAGGGGCCGGGCCGGTGTAGCAGAGGCGCAGCGGGGTCTCGGCGTCGTCATCCTTCTCGGGCTGACGCATCAGGATCTCGATCATGGCGCCGATAGCGTTGAACTCGGTGGCCCCGTACTTCCGGGCAGAGTCGAGGAA
>JAENWQ010000082.1 GCA_016649855.1 Actinomycetota bacterium
CGGCCAGGTGCGGCAAGGGGTGCTCGTCGCCGGGGCGCTCGGATACCCTGCAGAAGAACTTTCAGCGTGGGTCCTCACGACCGGGGACGTAAGTTATCTCGAAGCATTCGATCCTGGACGGGAGCGATGTCCGGGCGGAGGATGCTGAGACAGAGAAGGAACCCAGCATGCAGACGACTGCCGAGATCCTCGAGAAAGACCGGGTGAAGATCCGGGTCGAGGTCCCTGAAGAGACGCTCGACCCGGCGCTCAACCAGGCCTACCGACGATGGTCGCAAGAGATAAAGGTGCCCGGCTTCCGTAAGGGCAAGGTCCCGCGCCAGATCATCGACTCGCGCGTCGGCCCCGAGGTGATCCGGGAGGAGGCCTTGCATGATGCGCTCCCCGGGATCTACCAGGACGCGCTGAAGGCCGAGGACGTCGAGGCGATCACGTCGCCCGACATCGAGGTGACCCAGTTCGAGAAGGGGAAGCCGATCGTGTTCGAGGTAACGGTCGACGTTCGCCCCGACGTGAAGGTGCCCGACCTGTCCGCGATCAAGGTCGATGTCCCTCCCGGGCAGGTGACCGAGGCCGACATCGAGAGCCAGCTGGCCCGCCTGAGAGAGCGCTTCGCCGAACTCGAGACCGTGTCTCGTGAAGCGCGTGAGGGCGACTTCGTCCTGATCGACATCAAGGCCTACAAGGGAGATGAGCTGGTCGACTCGGCCAGCGCTCCGGACTACCTCTACGAGCTCGGTTCCGAGACCGGTCCGCCGGAGCTCGAAGGTGAGGTCATCGGCAACAAGCCGGGTGCGATCCTCAAGTTCACCTCGACGATGCCGGAGGGGGCGGGCGAGCTCGGGGGCCAGCAGCTCTCGTTCACGGTGCTCCTCAAAGAGGTCAAGGCGAAGAAGCTCCCGGCCTTCGATGACGACTTCGCCAAGACGGTCGGCGAATTCGATTCGCTCGACGAGCTCAAGGCCGAACTGAGGGAGCGGCTCGAAGCCGCGAAGGATCAGATGGTCAAGGACGAGATCCGGGGTCGCGTCCTGGAAGCGCTCGTCGACGCGTCAGACCTCGACGCGCCCGAACCTCTCGTCGAGAAGGAGTTCGATCACCGCCTCCATCACCTCGAGGAGGACCTCAAACGCGCCGGGATGAGCATGGCCGATTACGAGACCCAGACGAACTCCACCGAGCTCGAGATCAGAGGCGAGATGCGGACCTCGATCGCCCGCGGGGTCAAGGCGGAACTGCTCTTAGAACAGATCGCCAGGGAACAGAAGATCGACGTCACCGACGAAGACATAGGGCGCGAGCTGGCCACCGCAGCGGCCCGAAGCGGACAGGACATAAAGGAGCTGGCGAAACAAGTGGTCGAAAGCGGTCGTTTGTCGTCGGTGGCTGCCGATATCATGAGTCGTAAGGCGCTCGACTATGTCGTAGAGAACGCGACCATAGAGGGCGTAAATCCAGATGACCAAGAGACCGATGAAGTAGATGGTGAGTGAAACCGGCGGTAGCGCTCACCGGGACAACGTCCGCTACGGAGGCTGAACCCCTGATGGATCCCAAGGATCACTACAACAACTACCTCGTTCCGGTGGTCATCGAGCAGACGGCCCGCGGCGAGCGCTCGTTCGACATCTACTCGCGCCTCCTCAAGGAGCGCATCGTGATGCTCGGCACGCCCGTCGACGATCAGATCGCAAACCTGATCGTGGCTCAGCTCCTGCATCTCGAGGCCGAGGACCCGGACAAGGACATCGTGATGTACATCAACAGCCCGGGTGGCCACGTGTACGCCGGGCTCGCGATCTACGACACGATGCAGTACATCAAGCCGGATGTCTCCACCGTCTGCATGGGGATGGCGATGTCCATGGGAGCGGTTCTCCTTCTCGGAGGTGCCAAGGGCAAGCGGTTCGCGCTGCCGAACGGAAAGATCATGATCCACCAGGGCTCGGCCGGTTTCTCGGGGACGCCTGCGGACATCGACATCCAGGCTCGTGAGGTGCTATCGCTGAGACGACGGATGGCCGAGATCATCGCCGAGCACACGGGTCAAACGATCGAGCAGGTTGAGAAAGACATCGATCGCGACCGCTTCATGACTGCCGTTGAGGCGAAGACCTACGGTATTATCGACGACATCTTGACCAACCGGTCGGAGATCCCCGAGGCGAAGTCCGCGCTGCACAAAGGCGGGCCCGAGGGCATCGCCGGCGCCAAGGACAAAGAGGCTTCTCCTAAAGGGAAGACCGAGGGGTAGGGGGACTTAACCGGTGCCGAAGTTCGGGGACGGCGGCGACCTGCTGAAGTGTTCCTTCTGCGGGAAGTCACAGAAACAGGTCAAGAAGCTCATCGCCGGACCCGGCGTGTACATCTGCGACGAGTGCATCGACCTCTGCAACGAGATCATCGAAGAGGAACTCGCCGAGACTCCTGAGCTCAAGCTCGAAGACCTTCCCAAGCCTAAGGATATCTACGAGTTCCTCGCCGACTACATCGTCGGCCAGGACCAGGCGAAGAAGGTTCTCTCGGTCGCGGTCTACAACCACTACAAACGGATCCAGGTCGGCGCGCAGGAATCCGATGTCGAGCTCGCCAAGTCGAACATCCTTCTCCTCGGCCCGACCGGTTGCGGTAAGACGCTTCTTGCGCAGACGCTGGCCAAGATGCTCAACGTCCCGTTCGCGATCGCGGACGCGACCGCGCTGACCGAGGCCGGTTACGTCGGCGAGGACGTCGAGAACATCCTGCTCAAGCTGATCCAGGCAGCCGACTACGACGTCAAGCGAGCCGAGACCGGCATCATCTACATCGACGAGGTCGACAAGATCGCCCGCAAGTCCGAGAACCCCTCGATCACCCGGGACGTTTCGGGCGAGGGCGTTCAGCAGGCACTGCTCAAGATCCTCGAGGGCACGACCGCGAGCGTTCCTCCGCAGGGCGGGCGCAAGCACCCTCACCAGGAGTTCATCCAGATCGACACCACCAACGTCCTGTTCATCTGCGGCGGTGCCTTCGCCGGCCTCGAGAAGTTGATCGAGAACCGCGTGGGGAGCAAGGGCATCGGTTTCGGTGCCGACGTGCGCAGGTTCGAGGATAAGGACGTCGGTTCGATCCTCAGCAAGGTGCTCCCCGAGGACCTGCTCAAGTTCGGCCTGATCCCCGAGTTCGTCGGCCGGCTCCCTGTCATCACCTCGGTGAACAACCTCGACATCGAGGCCCTGGTCGAGATCCTCACCGAGCCCAAGAACGCACTCATCAAGCAGTACCGGCGCTTCTTCGAGTTCGATGGTGTCGAGCTCGAATTCACCGAAGATGCTCTCCAAGCCGTTGCCGAGCAGTCCATGCTCCGCGGGACCGGCGCCCGTGGCCTGAGAGCGATCCTCGAGGAGGTCCTGCTCAACGTGATGTACGACCTGCCAAGCCAGGAAAACGTCGGGAAGTGCATCATCAGCCGCGAGGTCGTGCTCGAGAAGGTCAACCCGACCCTCGTAACGAGGAAGTCGCGCACGGAACGCCCGGCACGCGGCGAGCGCTCTGCGTAGGAAGATCCAGTGAGAACCAAGCTCGCGATCCTGCTGGTCGTGGCGCTCGCGATCGCCGGGACCGGCGTCTACGCGCTCACCAACCTCAACAAAGATGCGACCGATCGCGCCGTGGCTCTGGTTCCAGAGGACGCGTTCCTCTATGGCCACGTGTTCCTCAAACCTTCGGTGGATCAGCGCAAGGCTCTGCGCGACCTCCTCGAACGTTTCGACAAGGCGCCCAAGGCCGATGAGGTACTCGATCCTTTCTTTGGGCTGATCGATGAAGGTCTCGAGCAGTACGACATGACGTACGAGGACGACGTCAAGCCCTGGCTGGGCGACCAGGCCGCGCTCTTTCTAACGGGACCGGAGACCGGTGCGGCTCTGGTCGCAACGGACGACGTGGAGGCCACGAAGGAGTTCGTCGCCACCATCAACGAAGTTGAGGGGATCGAACCGGCGCAAGGGTCCTACAAGGGGGTCGAGTACGACGTGATGGAAGACGTCGCCCTCGCGTTCCTCGACGATTTCCTGGTTCTCGGCTTGGAGGAAGACGTTCGGTCCGTCATCGATGTTCAGGGCGGGAGCGACTCCCTCGAGGACTCGGCTGAGTTTGCGGAGGTCGAAGGCGATGTCACCGCCGACCGCATCTTCTCTCTGTATCTCGATCCCGGCCGCCTAGCCGAAGTCGCCGGCCTCGCGGGGGTCCCCGACCTCACCGGTTCGACCGGCCCCCTGTCCGGGGTGGGCTCGCTCATGGTGGCCGGCTCTCTGCGCGCCGATGCCGTCGTCGTCGAGCTGGCCGGCATGAAGGGAGACCTTGCGATCCCACCCGGAGTGGCCGATCTCGCTTCGGGGGCCCCTTCGGATGCGTGGCTGGCCTTCGGCCTGGCCGACTTCGGAGAGCTTCTTCGCACGGGATTGAACTCCGCCGCCGGTGCGAGCGGAGTAAGCCTCGATGCCTTGCTGGGTGAGTTCAGCTTGCAGACCGGACTCGACCTCACAGACGACATCCTCTCGTGGATGGGTGATCTCAGGTTCTTCGTGAGCGGGACCGGACTGCTCGAGTTCGGCGGCGCGCTGTCGATCGGATCGTCGGATCCGGCCACCTCCGAGGCCACGATCCGGCAACTCATGGCACTGGCTCAGGAACAGGGCATCGAAGCTCAGCCGGTGGAGATCGCAGGCGTGGACGGCTTCGCGCTGCCGATCCCCGGCAGCCCGCAGCCGATCGTCGTGGTTCCAGGCGAAAGCGTGGTGATCGCCTACGGGCAGAGCTCGGCGGAGGACGCCCTCGACCCCGATGAACCCCTGGCCGATTCCGAGCGCTTCGGTGCCGCCTCGGATCATCTCGGAGCCGGGTTGGAGCCCGTCTTCTATCTGGATATCGACGCCGTCCAGCAGCTCGTGGAGAACTTCATCCCTCCGACGGATGTCTACGTGGATGACGTGAAGCCGTGGCTCGATCCCATCTCTCACGTCATCTCAGGTTCTAAGCTCGGCGATGATTCGTACATGTTCCGGTTCGTGATCGGAGTTGAGTGAGCAAGAAGAACGACGACCTGAGAGAGATAGAGGAGCGCTGGCGGAGCTACTGGGCTGAGCAGGGCACCTACCGTTACGACCCGACGAAGGGCCGAGACGAAACCTTCGTGGTCGACACGCCTCCCCCGACGGTCAGCGGTGCGCTGCACATCGGTCACGTCTTCTCCTTCACGCACACGGACCTGATGGTTCGCTACCAACGGATGACCGGGAAGAACATCTTCTATCCGATGGGTTGGGACGACAATGGGCTAGCGACCGAACGCCGGGTCCAGAACATCTTCTCGGTCCGATGCGATCCTTCGGTTCCATACGACCCCGATCTGAACCTGGAGTTCGGACGAGAGGGCGAGATCATCCCGGTGTCCCGTCTCAACTTCATCGAGTTGTGCGCCGTTGTCGTAACCGAAGACGAGGGCAAGTTCAAGGATCTGTTCCAACGGTTGGGGTTGTCCGTCGACTGGGATGAGACCTACGCGACGATCGACGAACGCTCTCGTTACGTGAGCCAGTTGTCGTTCCTCCGGTTGCTCGACAAGGACGAAGCCGAGCTACGCGAGGCCCCCACGATGTGGGATGTCGATTTTCAGACCGCGGTGGCTCAAGCCGAGGTCGAGGACCGCGAGCGGGAAGGTGAGTACCACCACATCCGCTTCGAGGTCGAAGGTGGGGACGAGATCGTGGTCGCAACCACGCGACCAGAGTTGCTTCCGGCCTGCGTCGCGGTAGTGGCCCACCCGGACGACGCTCGCTACAAAGACATGGTCGGGAAGAACGCGATCACCCCGTTGTTCAAGGCACCGGTGCCGATCATCGCGGATGAGGGTGCCGATCCCGAGAAGGGGACCGGGATCTTGATGAACTGCACGTTCGGCGATGCATCCGACATCGATTGGTGGCGCGCTCTTGGTGTTCCCGCCCGCGAGGTCATCGGTCGGGACGGCAAGATGGTTCCGGTGGCCTGGGGCGAAGACGCCTTCGTGTCGCTCGATGCCGCGGGGGCGCAGAAGGCACACGACGAGCTGTCCGGCCTCTACATCAACCAAGCCCGGAAACGGATGATCGAGTTGCTGGGTGAAGCCGGCGCGCTGGCCGGAGAACCCGAGAAGACGATCAGAGCCGTGAAGTTCTACGAGAAAGGCGAACGACCTCTAGAGTTCGTCGTGTCGCGACAGTGGTTCATCAAGATCATGGACAAGAAAGACCAGTTGCTCGAGCAGGGCAGGAAGATCAACTGGCGTCCAGAGATGTATCTGAAGCGTTACCTCGACTGGGTCGAAGGCCTCAACCAGGACTGGTGCATCTCCCGACAGAGGTACTTCGGGGTTCCCATCCCCATCTGGTACCGGGTCAGGGACGATGGTTCGGTCGATCACACGGACATCTTGAGGCCGCGCACCGAGGACCTTCCGATCGATCCCTCGTCCGATGCGCCTCCGGGCTTCACCCCCGAGCAGCGCGGTGAGCCGGGTGGGTTCATCGGCGACCCGGATGTCTTTGACACCTGGGCGACATCCTCTCGGACGCCTCTGATCCCGTCCGGGTGGCCCGACGACATGGCCAGACACGAGGCCCTATATCCCAACGACCTGCGACCCCAGGCCCACGACATCATCCGGACCTGGGCCTTCTACACGATCACCAGAGCGTGGCTCGAGGACGGGTCGATCCCGTGGAAGAATGCGGCGATCTCCGGGTTCGTCGTCGATCCGAACCGGAAGAAGCTATCGAAGTCGAAAGGCAATGCCGCGACCGTCCCCACCGACATCCTCGATGAGTTCGGTTCCGACGGTGTTCGTTACTGGGCCGGAGCCGCCCGGCTCGGCGTCGACACGACCTTTGACACGAATGTGATGCGCGAGGGCAAGCGTCTGGTCACCAAGCTGCGCAACGCGGCGCGCCTGGTGCAGATGTTCGAGAGCGACGGCTCAGATCCCACGCATCCCCTCGATCGCGCGCTGATAGCGCGGCTCGGCGACCTGGTCGATCACGTAACGAGCCGCTGGGAAGCCTGGGATCACGCCGGCGCCCTGGCGGCTACGGAGTCGTGGTTCTGGGGGGATCTCACCGACAACTATCTCGAGATGTCGAAGAACCGCGCCTACGCGGGGGACGCGTCGGCGATCGGAACCCTTCGCATCGCGCTGTCGGTCGTGCTCAGGTTGTTCGCCCCGTACCTTCCGTTCGTAACCGAAGAGGTGTGGAACGCGACCTCGGAGGACGGAATCTCTTCGATCCACCTGGCGCCGTGGCCGAGGCGGGATGAACTGCCGGAGAGTGTCGACAGTGGTTGTTTCGATGCGGCCGTCGAAGTCCTTACGAATATCCGCCGGCTCAAGTCCGAGGCGAAGGTCTCGCTCAAGACGCCGGTCGACGAGTTGGTCGTCAAGGGTCCTTCGGCGCGGATCGACCTTCTGAAGCAAGCGATCGAGGACATCGCCGCCACGGTCAACGTGAAGAGCTACGAGCTCGTCGCCGACGAGTCGCTCGAGGGGTTCGTGTGGTCGGCGACGCTCGGTGAGCCCGAGCCCAAACCGAGCGCCTGACCATGGGATTCGCCGAAGCGCAGGCCCATCTCGACACCTTGGGGATCGATGCCATGAAGAAGATGGCGCCGTCGACCCACCGGATCGAGGCCCTGCTCGAGCTCCTCAACCATCCCGAACGATCGCTCCCGGCCCTGCACATCACCGGAACCAACGGGAAGACGTCGACCGCCCGTATCGCGGCCGGCGTCCTCGACGCTACAGGCCTCAAGGTCGGTACCTACACGTCGCCTCATCTGCAATCGGTGACCGAACGGATCAGCATCGGCGGTGACCAGTTGTCCGAGGCCGAGTTTGGTTCGGTTTACGACCACATCGCCCCTTACCTGGGGGTCGTCGAGAGCGAACTCGAGGAACGCCTCACGTACTTCGAGCTCCTCACTGCGATGTTCTTCCTGTGGGCGGCCGACGCCGCCGACGTGATGGTTGTCGAGGTCGGCCTCGGGGGGCGGTGGGATGCAACGAACCTCGTGAACTCTTCCGTCGCGGTCGTCACGAACGTCGGCCTCGACCACGTGTCCCTTCTGGGTGGTGACCGGGAGACCATCGCCAAGGAGAAGGTGGGGATCATCAAGCCGGACTCGGTCGCGGTAACGGGTGAACTCGACCCCGGGGTGCTGGCGATCATCCGGGAGGCGGCCGACGGGGTGGGCAGCCCGCTCTCGGTCATCGAGCGCGACTTCGGCGTGATCGAGAACAACACCGCGGTTGGGGGCCGGTTCCTGTCGCTCCGCACCTCGGCCCGTGAGTATGGGGAGCTCTTCCTGCCGCTTCACGGTAGTCATCAAGGGACAAACGCCGTCGTAGCGCTCGAAGCCGTCACCCGCATGTTCCCGGAGCGAACCCTCGAGGACGGCGTGGTCGAAGAGGGCTTCGCCTCCGTCACTGTCGCCGGGCGGCTCGAGTCGATCCGCCCCAAAGATCCACATGCTCCAACGGTCGTTCTCGATGTCGCGCACAACCCCGACGGGATGTCGGCGCTGGTCTCGAGCCTGCTGGGGGAGTTCGCCTTCGAGGGGGTTGTGTTCGTGGTGGGGATCCTGGCCGACAAGGATCACATCGGGATGCTGACCGAACTGGCCCGCGCCGGGGGCCGGGTTGTGGCGACGTCGGCGACGTCGGTGCGCTCGATCGATCCCAAGGAGATCCGCGACGCAGCCGAGGCCCTCGGGCTCTCGTGTGAGATCAAGGAAGGCGTCGCCGACGCCGTGCCTCACGCCCTCCGCTCTGCGACCGACGGCGAGATCGTCTGCGTCACCGGCTCCCACTACGTGGTCGGAGAAGCCCGCACCCTCCTCCTGGGCTAGTCGTTCTCCGAGGGTGCTAACTTGTCGGTCGCTCCCACAACAAGACAACCCGAAGGATCTTTCAGGAGGAAATGACGTGTCCGATGTCCAGCAGACATTCGTGATGGTAAAGCCGGACGGCGTCCGGCGCCGGTTGGTCGGCGAGGTCGTGTCTCGGATCGAGGCCAAGGGCTACGACATCAAGGAGATGAAGCTCTTCATGATCGACGAATCGCTCGCCAAGAAGCACTACGGGGAGCACACCGACAAGCCGTTCTTCGGTGAGCTGGTGGAGTTCATCACCTCCGGCCCGGTAGTGGCGATGGTGGTCGAGGGAGCCGATGCGGTCCTGGGGATGCGGTCGATCATGGGGGCAACGAACCCCATCGAAGCGCCCCCCGGCTCGATCCGGGGAGATCTGGCCACGGTGATCGGCGAGAACATCGTTCATGGGTCCGATTCGCCTGAATCGGCCGAGCGTGAGGTAAATCTCTTCTTCGGCTAGGCCGATTGGGACTTTTCGGCTACCCTCATAAGCCTCACTAACGAACAAGCAGGCCAACACAGGCGTCAGGAGCATTCCATGGAAAACATGTTCCGGTTCATCGGACGAGACATGGCGGTCGACCTCGGTACCGCCAACACCCTCGTATACGTGCGAGGCCGCGGGATCGTCCTGAACGAGCCTTCGGTGGTGGCGATCAACACGAAGTCCGGAGCGATCCTCGCAGTCGGGGCGGAGGCCAAGCGGATGATCGGCCGTACCCCGGCCCACATCGTCGCGATCCGCCCTCTCAAGGACGGGGTTATCGCCGATTTCGACGTCACCGAGAAGATGCTTCGTTATTTCATCCAGAGGGTCCACAAGCGCACATTCCTCGCCAAGCCCCGGGTCGTTGTCTGTGTTCCTTCCGGCATCACCGGTGTCGAGCAACGCGCCGTCGAAGAAGCAACGATCTCTGCCGGCGCGCGCAGTGCGTTCATCATCGAGGAGCCGATGGCCGCTGCGATCGGTGCCGGTCTTCCGGTCCACGAGCCAACGGGCAACATGATCGTCGACATCGGTGGCGGTACGACCGAGGTCGCAGTCGTTTCCCTCGGCGGCATCGTGTCGAGTCAGTCGATCCGCATCGGCGGAGACGAGCTCGACGAGGCGATCATCACCTACGTCAAGAA
>JAENWQ010000229.1 GCA_016649855.1 Actinomycetota bacterium
AGAGGTCACGCCGCTCATCTTCACCGCCGACTACCTCGGACGGCCGGGGGAGAGATCGTTCTTCATCCAGGTCTCGGGGGCGACCGGCGTGCATACCTACACGCTCGATAAGGAACAGGTGCGCGTGCTCGCCGAACGTCTACGCGAGTTGCTCCTCGCGATCGACGCGGCCGACACGATCCGTTCGACGGAGCCGGCCCGGGACCCAGCGTTGGCTCTGGTCGCGACGGATCCACCGGAGTGGGGCGTGGGCTCGATGGGGCTCGCCTACGACGAGGCCACCGACAGGGTGTTCGTTGTGATCGAAGAAGCCAGTTCGGAAGACGACGAGGCCACCGCGGACGAGATCGCGATCCGCTTCGTCCTGAGGCGCGACCAGGTGAGGGCGTTCATCCTCCATTCGCTGGCTGTGATCGCCGAAGGACGTCCGACCTGCCAACTGTGTGGTCTCCCCATGGACCTGGGTGGACACAATTGTCCGGCATCGAACGGTCAACGGCGCGGCTGAGGACACGACGACGATGAGCGCCTCCACGGTCCTCGAGGCCCTATCGACCGGAGCGATCGAGGTGCTGGGGCTGTTGCCATATTCCTCGAACTACACCTTCTTGGTGCGGGTCACTTGGGGTGACGAACGGACACTCGCGGTCTACAAGCCCCAAAGGGGAGAGCGGCCCCTGTGGGATTTCATGACCGGCTCGCTCGGAGCGCGGGAGGTAGCGTCTTATCTCGTGAGCGAGGAGGCGGGCTGGGGGATCGTTCCCCCGACCGTCTTACGTGAGGAAGGTCCCTTGGGGGCCGGATCGCTCCAGCTCTTCATCGAGCACGATCCCGACCGGCACTTCTTCGTCCTGATGGAGGAGCGCCTCGACGACTTCCGGCCCTTCGCTGTGTTCGATGTCGTGATCAACAACGCCGACCGCAAGGCCGGCCACGTGATCGAGGATGCTTCCAAGAAGGTGTGGGCGGTTGATCACGGCCTCACCTTCCACGCCGAGCCCAAGCTCCGCACGGTCATCTGGCAGTTCGCCGACGAGCCGCTCGGAGAGAGCCTCCGAACCCAGCTGGGAACCCTGGGCTCGGCCCTGTCCGACCCAGATGGCCTGGGGGGCCAAGTGGCCGAACTCCTTACCCCCGAAGAGGCCGCCGGTGCCCTTGAGCGTGTCGAAGGCCTGCTGATCGAGGACAGCTTCCCGTCCCCAGGCTCAGATCGCCCACTACCGTGGCCCCTTGTTTGATGGCGTCCGGCCGAGGCCGCCCGCTTCTGAGGGCGTGCAGTCTGTCGGGCGTGCGGGCAGAGGGCTATTGATGGTGCTCTCGCAGGCCCACCCACCCAGGTGTCGCTCAGATTCAGCCCTCGACGGGCAGACCCGCGGCCTCCCAATCGGGAAGGCCGGCGTCTAGGACGCGGGTTCGGTACCCCTTCTCAGCGAGGTAGCGAGCGGCCTCAGGCGCGAACGCGCAGAAGGAACCGCGGCAGTAGGCGACTATCTCCTTGTTCTTCGGCAACTCCTTGAGGCGACGCTTCAGTTCTGCGACCGGAATCGAGACCGCGCCCGGGACGTGACCTGCGGCGTATTCCTCAGCCGGTCGCACATCTATGACCATCAGATCGTCTTTCCGCCGAAGGCGCTTGGCCAGTTCTTCCTTGGTCAGGAGCTCGATGCCGTTGAGCTCGCCGGTGTAGGCGCGCGCCAACCGGTCGACCTCTGCGACCCTGTCCTTGGCAACCTCCTGCAGGCCCCGCCACAGTGTGACGACCCCTGGTGATGCCACCCGATAGAAGATGGAGGTTCCCTGACGTCGTGACGACACCAGCCCGGCACGGCGCAGGATCTGGAGGTGCTGGCTGGCGTTCGCTACCGACGACTCGATCTCGGTCGCGATGCTCTCGACGCTTCGTTCGCCGTTGGCAAGGAGGTCGATGATCTCGGCCCGTCTCCCGCTCGAAAGCGCCTTCGCGACCCGGGCGAACTCGTCGAACAGCGCTTGCTTGGAGGCTCGGTCTGCCATGACCCTCATACTAGGGTATTCAAGTCATCACTTGAAGAGCGAAGGTTGACCCAGGCATCCCAGCCGGACAGCGCGGTGGCAACAGCGACGATAACGAGCGCGGTCCCGACGCTGAAGAGGTCGGCCAGCACGCCGGCCGCCACGGCCCCGATCACGTAACCCCCGTCCCGCCACGTCCTATAGACACCCACTGCGGCCGCCCTCCACGACGGAGCTGCGAGATCGCCGACCACGGCCAGAAGAGCCGGATAGGTAAGGGCGGTACCCATCCCCAACAGCGCCGCGGCCCCGATCATGTGTGAGAAGTCGGTCGCCTTCCAGAAGAGCAGCAATGCCAGAGCCTGGATCCACATCCCTACTGCGACCGGGATACGCCTGCCGATCCTGTCGCTCAGGGCGCCGGTCGCCAGTTGCGCGATGCCCCAGACGGCAGGATAGACAGCGGCGACGGTTCCGATCTGCAGGGTGGTGAGCCCTTGGCCGACCATCACGAGCGGCAGCAGTCCCCAGGCCAAAGCATCGTTCGCGTTGTTCACGAGACCCGTGCGCGACGCGGCGGCGAGACCACGATGCCTGTAGCTCGCGAGTGCGGCGACTTCTCCGAAGCTCTTTCCCGCCGTCTTGCCGTTCTCGAGCTCCATATGGGCCGATGTCTCCTTCACGAAGAAGGCCGACAGACCGAGGCCGAGCGCGGCGACGGCGAGCCCCAAGAAGAGTGGCTCGGGCCGTAGTCCGTAGCGCGACGCGAGCCATCCGGTCGCGGCCGCTGAGATCGCGACCGCGAGGTAGCCCGCGAACTCGTTCAGGCCCATCGCCAGTCCGCGCTGGCGTGGACCCGCGAGGTCGATCTTCATGACCACAGTCGATGACCACGCCAGACCTTGATTCACACCGAGCAACACGTTGGCGGCGATGACCCACGTCCAGGTTGGAGCGAGCATCAGCGCGATAGGTACGGGGATCCCCGCGATCCAACCGAGGAGCAGGACCTTGCGACGCCCGATACGATCCGCCAAGTAGCCGGCCGCGAGGTTGGCCCCAGCTTTGGCGAGCCCGAAGCTAACGATGAAGAGCATGAGCGCGGTGCTCGAGCCGACCGCGAAGACACGCTCGCCCAGAAGCGGCACGAGCGAGCGCTCCTGGCCGACGAGCGCGCCGACGAGCCCGTTGACGCCGACCAGCAGGGCGAACTGGGCGAGGTTGGCCCGGATCCCCAGGGAGATGGAGGAGGGCACGGGCTCCGGCTTGAGGGTATCCATGGTCCTATAGTATTCAAGAAAGTACTTGACAAGCAAGCGGAAAGCCGAAGAGAATGGCGGCAACGCCAACAGAATCTGATCCCCGGCGTCGAGTTCGCGGGAGCGCCGGCGTTCCTGGACTTCGCCGGCGAATCCGACGTCCAACTGTTCATCTAGGAGAGATCACATGTACTTCCGCCAGGTACTCCACGAAGACCGCTCGTGCGCTTCCTACATAGTTGGCTGCCCGAGCCTCGGGCTCTGTGCGGTCGTCGATTCTCAGGGCGATCCCCAGCGCTACATCGACGAGATCGAGGACAACGCGATGGCTGTCTCTTATACACATCTCC
>JAENWQ010000142.1 GCA_016649855.1 Actinomycetota bacterium
CAGAATGCCAAGGACATCGAGAAGGCGGCCGGCAAGATCCCCGTTCAGTACATCGCCTTCGACCTTCTCTACCTCGACGGGCGTTCACTCATCGGTCGTCCGGTCGAAGAACGAAGAGAGCTCCTCGAGGGCCTCGTGGTTCCGGGCGAACGTATCTCGGTCTCCGAGGCCGTGCACGGCGACGGGATCGCGTTGTTCGAGGCCGCTAAGGAGGCGCGCCTCGAGGGCATCGTGGCGAAACGACTCGGGTCGCCCTACCGGCCCGGCAAGAGGACGAGAGAGTGGATCAAGGTCAAGGCGGTCCACGAAGCCGACCTCGTGATCGGGGGCTGGTCGCGCGGCGAGGGCTCCCGCTCGGGCTCGTTCGGAGCGCTCCTGATGGGCGCCTACGAGGGCGACGAGCTGCGCTTCGTGGGGGCGGTGGGGACCGGCTTCTCGGAGAAGACGATCGCCCAGGTCCTGGGCGCGCTCAAGACGATCGAAACCGTAGACAGTCCCTTCGCGGGCGGCATCGAGGCGGTCCGGGCCGGACGGTTCGGGAAACCGATCAAGGACCCTCACTGGGTCGAACCCCTGGCGCTGGCCCGGGTCGAGTTCAGAGAGCTGACCTCGGCGGACCGGCTCAGGGCGCCCTCGTTCAAGGGCGTTTCGTTCGACCGTGATCCGGCCGACGCGACCTTGTCCGAGCTCCGAACGATCGCCGGCATAGAGCAAGGATGAAGACGATCCGGCGCCTCTGGACCCGGGCGTTCCGGGGCATCTATTCGGCGATCGCCGGCAACCTCTACGAACCGGTCATCGTCAAGATCGCCTTTCCGCTGTTCGGCCGCGACCTTCCGGGTCACGTCCTCGCGCAAGGCCGGAAGGCGGTCGCGGCTGCAGCCGGTGGGCCGATCCTCGATCTTCCGGTCGGCACCGGTTACTTCACCGTCCATTTAGCGCGCGCTCATCCGGGGATCGTGGTCGGAGCCGACATCGCATGGGGGATGGTCGAGCGCACGCGCGACGCGGCCGAAGCCGCGGGAGTGAGAACGCTGGCACCGCTGCAGGCGGACGGCTTCCAGCTCCCGTTCGCCGACGAGGCGTTCGCCGCGGTCGTGTCCTCGAACGGACTCCAGGTGATGCCCCATCTGTCGGCCGGGGTAAAGGAGATGCATCGGGTTACGCGTCCCGGAGGGTCGGTCTACATCGCGCTGCCCACGATCCCGTTCGGGGCATTGCTTCCGCGGTTCCTCTCGGCCCGGCTACCCACGTTCTTCCGTTCGGGGAGAGATGTAGCGAGCGAGATGAGTGGTGCAGGATTCGCGATCGAATCGTGCAACCGGATCCGCCTCGCGTACCTCATCGAAGCGACGCGCCCGGCCTAGCCTCAGATGAGGCGCACCCTGACCCCGCAGTCCAGGAGGAAGCCCCTGACGTTCTCCCAGTCGACGTAGGCCTCGCCGGTGGTGACGATCTCGGAGATGCCGGAGTTGGCGATCAACTTCGCGCAGGTGAAGCATGGAACGCCGGTGATGTAGATCGTCGCGCGCTCGCGATCCGATGGGCTCGAGTACAGGATGGCATTCGCTTCAGCATGGATAGCAATACAGTTCTCGTGGCCCCATCCGCTTTGCGCGTCGGACGTCGCGCGCGGACACGCTCCCTCGTCACAATGCGCATGCCCTGAAGGAGGTCCGTTGTACCCGGTCGACGAGATCCTTCGGTTCTTGACGATCACCGCCCCGTGCTGGCGGCGGACGCAGTTGGAGCGGGTTGCCGTCTCCCTCGCGATGTTGAGGAAGTAGTGATCCCAATCGGTTCGCTGTCGATCCACCCTCATCTCCATGGCTGTCAGCGTACCGGACGGCTCTAGAACCGACGGCGGGCGTATCCTCGGGCGCATGAAAGACGACATCCTCATCGATCTGGTCCGTTCTGCGTGGATCATCGAAAGGGCACGCGCGTCGGTCTACGAGGGCTGGGCCGGTCACGATTCCCGCTTCGAAGCATCGGGTGAGCGGGCCCTCAAGAGAGCAAGCATCATCGAACGTTCGCTCGAGTCCAGGGGTCGGAGCGCGGATGAGTCCTTCATCGAGCCGCACGCCAACTGGATCAGGAACCTGGTGGGCCAGGGGCCCGAGGAGGTGCCCTTCGGAGAGCTGTTCGCTATCAGGCTGGCGGATTGGGTCGATGCTCACGCCGGACCGTTCCTCGATGACGGGGCCGGTGAGCTCGCCCAGATCAACGAGGACGAGAAGAGGGACGTGCCCTTCCCCGAGACGCTTCCCGCGCCTCCCCGGTTCGTCCCGACGGAGACGATCGCACTCGAGCCGCCGGGCGAGGTTCGGTTCACGTTCGGGATCCTCAGCGACATCCACATCGGGTCACCCCGCGGCGAGACGATGGCGAGGGCCGCGGTCGCGGACCTCAACGCATCGGGGGCGGAGCTCGTGGTTCAGCTCGGCGACCTCACCGATCATGGGAACGAGGACGAGTTCGCGCGTGCAGCAGACGTCGTGTCTGCCCTCGAGATGCCGTTCCTCACGATGATGGGCAACCACGACATCTTCTCGTACAAAGAAGAGGCTCTGATCGGAAGGGAGCTCTACCAGAAGTATCTCGGGCGGGCCCCCGACGGACAGTTGCTGGAGCACAAAGGCATCAGGTTCGCGGCCCTCGATTCGGCCGAGGAGCTCGCGTCACCGTTCCCACCGTTCAACCTCGTGACGGGAACCTTCATGGAGGGCAAAGGGGGAGCCGTGGTGCGGGGCGCACTCACGGATCATCAGCACGAGATCCTCGCCGAGGTGGCGGCACCGGGCTCTCCGCCTGCGTTCGTGTTCCTGCACCACCCACCGCAACCCTTCCTCGGGTTCCCGCCGATCCTGTTCGGACTGCGGGAAGCGGACTCCGGAAGGCTGCATGCGGTCTGCGATTCGGGCAACGTCTGGGGTATCTTCGCCGGACACACGCACCGGAACACGCTCACGACCAGGTTCGGAGACATCCCTTCGATGGAAGTGGCGATCCCGAGGGACTTCCCCTTCGGCTACGCGCTGGTCGACGTCACCGATGAGGGCTACTACTACCGGTTCGTGCAGCTATCGGACAAGGGACTCTGTGCCGAGGCCCACAAGACCGTGAGCGCGATCCATCACCGATACGGGCTGGGGTCACCAGGGGAACGGGCGTTCGTTTGGAGACGTTCGAGCTGAGCTCTACCGCCCGCGGCTGTTCTCGGGCTCGTCGAGGAAGATCTCTCTTCGGGCGTCGGTCGTCACGACGGTGACATCCCCTTCGGTCCTGACCCGAGGTGGTGGTGGCGGCGGAGTCGAAGCGACCACCCCGGCGGTCTCCTGCGAGGTGGCGCCGTCAACGGTAGCTTCCGATGCAGGCGTCGTCACGGGGGCCGGACGTCTGATCCGGCGGCTGCGGACGGAAGCAGCTGGCTTCCATTGGACGACACGGTAGGGGGCCGGCTCCGCAGTGCTGAGGCCGTCCGTCAGTTCTCGGGTCTCGCCGCTGCTCGAATGCTCGAACCCGGGGTACAGGCCACCGCGCGTCCGGCTGTTCTTGAACCCGCGTAGCGCGAACAGGATGACCAGAACGGCACCGACGATCACCACGGTGATGGCGACGCCGATGATGAACGCCGCAAGCTGCGTATTCGTCATGTCCCCACCTACTTTCGGCCGCCGCGGCCGGTTTCCACATCATGTCGCAGACCGCAACGACCCGATCCTAAAGCGATACGAGCATAGACTGCGAACCCTACAGGAGGCTACTTCGGCCCCTCTAGGTCAAACCCCTTCCCCACGAGGCCACCTTTCAACCCAGGTTCTGCAAGAAAACAGGAAAAGTCTGCCTTTTCTGTCACCAGCCCGCCCGCCCTTTCACGATCCAATTTCTGCGCCCCGGGAAGAGCAGAGGCCCTACCAGGCAGGTGCGGTCGCCCTTGCGGTGGGTTTACGGCTCGTTCTAGAGGGTACGAACTCCCCGACCATTCAACGACGAACCTATGGGGGGATCGTGGACAACCTGCTCGTACTCATCATCGTAGGCGCCGTGATCGGCGTACTCGCCAGGCTTCTCATGCCGGGCAGCAACCCGATCGGCATCATCGGAACGATCGTCGTCGGTATCGTCGGCGCGATCATCGGTGGATACCTGTGGAAGGAGCTCTTCGGGAACACCGAGGGCGTCGAGTGGATCGGCGGCATCATCGTCGCGATGGCGCTCCTGTGGCTGTACCGCAAGTTCACCTACAACAGCAGCGGACGCCGTACGGCTCTCTAGGAGCGGCTCGGTTCACTATCTGAAGGCCAACGACCCCCCTCGGGGGTCGTTGCGCGTCAGTGGTAGACGTAGACCGTGTCGCCGATCTCGGTGAGCGAATACATCCACGTCGCCGCCCACATCGGGAGGCGCGAGCAACCGTGGCTGGCCGGATAGGTCGGGACGTCCGGCCACCCGTGGAAGGCGCGGCCTCCGTCCCAGTAGCTCGGGTAGTAGAGGCGACCGGGGCTGTATCCCGCTAGCTTCCTGAACACGTGGAAAGTGCCGTCGTGGGTCGCTCCGTTCGCTCCGGTGGAGGTATGGAGGATCCACTTCACGCGCCCGTTCTGAACCACCAGCACGACCTGGCGGGTTTGGTCGATCTCGAAGTGACGGCCCTTGCCGCCGTAGCGGGCCTTCGGCTTGCTGGGGGAGATCAACCGCCGTCACGTGGCCTGGTCGACCGATGTCCCGACGCGCTCCGTCCGTTGCACCTTGTTGAACGCAATGAGAGCATCCCTCGTCTTCTCATCGAAGGTCTGATTGGCGCTCGGGAGGTAGTAGCCGAGCGAGATGAGCCGCCTCTCGAGCGCCTTCACGAGTGGGTCGTTCGCGCCCTGCGAGAGGTTCTTGAGCTGCAGGGTCTCCTTGACGGCCGTCCATCCGGAGCCCGGAGCGAGGTCGTCATGGACGAGGGCCGCCCTGGCCCGATAGCCACCGGCACCGGGAACCTTGAACTTCGCTCGGAAGCGCCGACCCCCCGAGAGCGACACGTTCTTCTGGGCGATCACCTCGCCCCAGCGGAGGAACGTGACGTGTATGCGCCCGGAGGGCGCCGCCGGCCGGACCCACCCCCTGATGCGGGCCTTGCCGAACAGTTTGGGCCTCTTCAGCTTGACGTTGACCTCGGGCCTGACCCTGACCTTGACCTCGTCGCTCGAAGCGAGGCCCCATTCCGCGTGGAGGACCCGGTTCTTGGCCGGGACGAAACTCGTCTCGTAACGGCCTTCGGGGTCGGTGAGGACGGTCGCAACTTCCTTACCGTGGCGGTCGAGGATCGTCACACTCTCGTCTTCGGCGATGGGATCGATCGCCCCCGACAGGGTTACGGGCTTACCGATGGCGACCAACGAAGGCTCAGCCTTGAGGGTGACCGTGACGGCCTCCTCACCCGGCTCTCCACCCCTCGTCTTCTTCTTCTCAGCCCCGGCCACGCCCGCTGGGAACACCAGCAACACGGCAACGAGTCCGACCACCAGCGACCTGGAACCGACCTGCACCGAGCCTCCTAGTAGATCCACGATGGTCCGCTCGCGTCTTCGCCGGACTTGAGCGACATGTTACCTGGGGAGTATCGAGAAAACCATGTCTTCGCGGTCAATGTCCCGGGGGACCTGTGGTGCTCCGTGATGCTTCCAGGGGGTTGAGCCGTTATCCTCGTAACCCGAAACCAGGAACCACGACCCCGGATATCAGAAGAAAAGGCGATTCGCCTCGGCGTAGTCGCAGAGCAGGTAATCGCAGAACAGGCAGAACAGAAGAAGCGATTCGCCTCGGCGTAATAGCAGAGCAGAAGGAGTAGGGATATGGCGTTCAAGAAGCTTCAGGTCCTCGAAGAGAAGGGCTACGTCCAGCTGAAGCCGTTCGACGGAGAGCTCGACCCCGCCGAATGGGAGTCCCTCGAGTACGTCGACTGGAAGTCGGGGGGCGACACCAACTTCGCGATCCTGGCCTCGGCCAACGGCGAGCACGACGCGCGCGGCTTCTGGGAGTACGGGAAGCCGGACAAGGGCGGCGTCTGGGTGAACGACAACATCGAGAAGAGCCCGACCTTTAAGAAGTGGACTGAGTCGGCCGGCGCAGACTTCGGTCGCGTCCGGGTCATCAAGCTGAACACCTCCGCGGACTACGACGAAGCCGTCCGCAACATGCACAAGGACGACAACAACCGGCTCACCGAGGACGGGACCGGGTGGGTAGTCCGTGCGTGGCTACAGCTGACCGACGACCCCGACAGCTACATGATCCTGCGGGAGAACAAGGATGACGTCGACTCCGAGCAGCACATCCACCTCAACAAGGGTGCCGTCTTCCTCGTCGACTCCGAACGGCTCGACCACGCGGTCTACCACCCGGGTAAGGACCCCCGCTACGCGGTCATCGCAAGCTTCGAGTCCGGCCCCGAGCTCGAAAGCTGGGTCGCCGACAACCTTCCTTAGCAGCCGGGCAAAGGCGAGGCTGCCGGGCTTTCTACTTCCACATGTACGTGCGGGTAACCGCCCGAGAAGTAGCGGTCGACCTGATCGGTGAATGAGGTGAACGACCGCGCCGTGCCGAGCACCGTGTAGGCGTACGACACCTTCTGGCCGGGGTGCACCCTGACCCCGGTGACGTGAATGACCATCACCCTCACCTCGGGGTGGCCACGCGGTTCGATCAGGATCCGTACGTCGTTCTCGCGGCCGCAATAGAGGCGGTACGGGGTCACGCTCACGACGCGTCCCGAGACCGGTGCGAGTGCCTTCTCGGTCGAGGTCATCACGACGTCGGCCGCAGAAGCTGACGGGGTCCCCCGGCCGCGGGACGACATGACCGCGAAGCCGTCTCCGCGCGGCGCCATCGCGGCCGCGGTGGAGAACAGCGACTCGTGATAGCCGACCCCCTGGATGCTGCGAGCCGGGCGGTACACAAGCAGACCCACCGCGGTCGCCATCACCACGGGGCGCCACCTCCGTTCGCAGCCGGAGAGCTCCGGCCCCTTCAGGCACGTATCCACACCGCGGCCACCGGCAACCGAATCGTTCGCCGGCCCTCCGGAGAGGTCATCCTCGCCCGCCCCGCCGAGGACCTGTCTCTTATACACATC
>JAENWQ010000252.1 GCA_016649855.1 Actinomycetota bacterium
ACGAAGGCGAGGTCGGTCGAACGCGGCATCGACAGGGACGTCACCGCGTGCATCGGGCGTCCACACATCGCAGCGATGTCCGAAGCGTTGGCCGCGAGAGCCTTCCAGGCAACGTCTCTTCCCGAGGAGTAGGAGAGGTCGAAGTCGACCCCTTCAACGAGCGTGTCGACCGTAAACAGCAGATCGCTCCGGGGCGGAGAGAGCACCGCGGTGTCGTCGCCAGCCCACACCTCCCCCTGCCCCGGCTTCCGAAGCCGGTCCCGTAGCATGCTGAGGAGGCCCGACTCGCCGAGTTCGGATACCTTTCCCTTACGTGTCGAACCTCGTTCGACGTGACCGTCAGTCATGAGCGCTCAGGGGGAACCGTATGGCCGTGATGAACACGATCGATCTCACCGGGGTGTCTGCCGAGAGCTGGGCGGACGCCGCGCGGCAAGCCATCAAGGAAGCCTCGCGGACGATCCGGCAGATCTCCAAGCTTGACGTGGTCAGCACGAGCGCGATCGTGGAGGACGGCGTCATCGCCGAGTACCACACCGAGGTGCGGCTCTTCTTCAGGGTCGAGGAGCGCTAGCCCCACATCCTCAGTCGGCGGACGGACCGGCCTTCGCCACCTCGGGGGGTACGGAGTCCCGGAAGCGCGCGAAGTTGTCCGCGAACATCCCGGCCAGCTCGCGCGCCTTGATCTCGTAGGCGTCCTTGTCCTCCCAGGTCGATTGCGGGTCGAGCACATCACCCGGAACCCCCGGGCACGACACCGGGACGTCGACGTTGAAGATCGGATGGCGGGTGGTCTCGACCCCCCGCAGCAGCCCTTTGGTGGCGGCCCCGACCATCGCTCTCGTGAGCTTCAGATCCATCCGCTTCCCAACCCCGTAGGGACCGCCGGTCCATCCTGTGTTCACGAGGTACACCTCGGCGTCGTGCTGGTCGATGCGGTCGCCGAGCATGGCTGCGTAGGTACCCGCCGGCAGCGGCAGGAAAGGGGCTCCGAAGCACGTCGAGAACGTTGCCTCCGGCTCGTCTCCGAGCCCCGCCTCCGTACCGGCGAGCTTCGAGGTGAACCCGGAGAGGAAGTGATACATCGCGGCCTCTCTAGAGAGCTTCGCTATCGGAGGCATCACCCCGAAGGCATCCGCGGTGAGGAACACGATCGTTCGTGCATGGCCGGCCCGGCCCTCCGGAACGAAGCCGGGTATCAGCTCGATCGGATAGGCAGCGCGGGTGTTCTCGGTGAGACTTTCGACGTCGTAGTCCACAACGCGCGTGTCCTCGTCCATCACGACGTTCTCGACCACGCTGCCGAATCTGATCGCGTTCCAGATCTGCGGTTCCTTCTCGGGGGAGAGATTGATGCACTTGGCATAGCAGCCGCCCTCGAAATTGAATACCCCGTCATCGGACCATCCGTGCTCGTCGTCACCGATCAGGCGTCGTTCGGGATCGGCGCTCAGGGTCGTCTTCCCTGTGCCCGACAAGCCGAAGAAGAGGGCGACGTCGTCATCGGCGCCGAGATTGGAGGAGCAGTGCATCCCAAGAACCCCGTCCTTGATGGGGAAGAGGTAGTTCCCCGAAGAGAACATCGCCTTCTTCATCTCGCCCGCGTAACGCGTGCCACAGATCAGGACCTGCTTGCGCTCGAGGTCGAGGCCGACGAACGCCTCGGAGTTCGTTCCATCGCGATCGGGCACCGCCTCGAAGGTGGGGGCCGAGAGAAGGACGAACTCCGGCTCGAAGCTCTCCATCTCTTCTGGTGTCGGCCGGCGGAATAGCTGACGTCCGAACAGCGCGTGCCACGCCAGCTCGGTGATCACACGCAGCTTGATGCGATGCGCAGGATCCGCTCCGATGTAGGCGTCGATGACGAAGAGGTCGCGCCCCTCCAGGTGATCGCGAACCCTCTGTTGCAAAGCGTCGAACACACCTGGTTCGATGGGCTGGTTCGTGGTCCAGTCGATCTGGTCCTTGGAGTCGCCGAGGGAGACCAGGAAGCGGTCTTTGGGAGAGCGTCCCGTACGGGACCCGGTCGTCGCCACCAAAGCGCCGGTCTCGGACAGCAAGCCCTCTCCGCGTGAGATCGCGAGTTCGACGAGTTCCGGAACGCTCGGGTTCATGTAGACGGTACCGGGATGCTTGATGCCGGCCAGATCCGATGACATCTTCGAGGCTCCTTCTCGGTTCGCTAGGAGGACGAGGGGTCGATATCTGACCAACATTACCAACGGCCAGCAGCAGCCTGAGTAGCAGCCCGACGACCGCGTCCCATTTGAAGGACCCTACGACGGCAGCGAGAGCGGACCGCCTCGGCGGGACGCAGAACATTTGAGTAGACTCGGCGCACTGCAGGTGGAGACGGGTCCGTCGATCGCAGGAGGCTGAAGGCGTGGCAGACGTTCAGGCATACATCCTCATTCAGACCGAGGTTGGTAAGGCCGCTCAGGTAGCGAAGTCGGTCCGTGAGATCGGTGGGGTCGATGCTGCGGAGGACGTGACCGGTCCCTACGACGTGATCGTCAGGGCGTCGGCCGCCAGTGTCGACGATCTCGGCAAGCTCGTGGTCGCAAAGATCCAGGCCGTCGATGGCATCACCCGCACGCTCACCTGCCCGGTCGTTCACCTCTAAGCCGAGCTAGATTTCCGGGACGATCTTCAGGAACTCCTCGACCCCTTCGAACTCGGAGCGGATCTCTCGTCCGAGCAGATCCATGACGACGTCCTCGACCGACGCGCCCTCGTGACAGATCTTTACGACGTTCTCCGTGATGGG
>JAENWQ010000138.1 GCA_016649855.1 Actinomycetota bacterium
ATGAACGAGCGCCACCGGACCGCCGAGATGCCCGACAGGGGCGCCGAATACCTCCTCTACCAAACGCTGGTGGGAGCGTGGCCGCTGAGCGCGGAGCGGGCCGTCGCCTACATGGCCAAGGCCATGCGCGAGGCCAAGCTCCACACCTCGTGGACCAACCCCGACGAGGCCTACGACACCGCGCTCGAGAGCTTCATCGAAGCGGTCCTGGCCAACGAGGACTTCGCCGCCGACCTCAGCGCATTCGTGGAGCCCTTGATCGAGTCCGGCCGCATCAACTCGCTCGCCATGGTCCTTCTGAAGCTGACCTCGCCGGGCATCCCCGATCTCTATCAAGGCACCGAGCTGTGGGACCTGAGCCTGGTGGATCCGGACAACCGGAAACCCGTGGACTACGACCGCCGGGCGTCTCTGCTCGAGTCGTTCGGCGGCGATGCGCCTCCCGAGGAGGTTGCTGCGCACGTCGACGCCGGAGCTCCCAAGCTCCTCGTCACGCACCGCGCGCTCGAGCTGAGGAGAGAGCGCCCCATGGCATTCGCCGGTTCCTACGAACGGCTCGAGACCGGTACCGACCACCTCATCGGTTTCGTCCGTGGAGGCGAGGTCGCGGTCCTGGCTCCCCGCCTCGTCCTGTCGAGGCCACCCGACTGGAACGAAGCGAACGTTTCGCTGCCGCCCGGAAGGTGGGAGAACGTGTTCACACGAGAGACGATCGAGGGAACTGCAACGGTGGGAACCATCCTGCACGACTTTCCCGTTGCGCTACTGGCAAGGAAGGTGCACTAGTGAACGGATTCGAGCTCTGGTCACCCGGCGCGAGCAAGGCTGAGGTCGTCATCGGCGACGTCCGCCACCCGATGGAGCGCGCCGAGTTCGGGTACTGGCGTTCCGACCTCGCCGTCGAAGCCGGGACCGAGTACCGCTTCTCGGTCGACGGTGGCGATCCGGTTCCCGACCCTCGGTCACATCATCAGCCGGCCGGAGTGCACGGTCCCTCCGCGATCGTCGATCACGACGACTTCGCGTGGACCGACGAACGCTGGCGCGGCGCTCCCCTCTCCTCGGCGGTTATCTACGAGGCCCACATCGGGACGTTCACGCCGGAAGGAACGTTCGAGGGAGCGATCGCGCGCCTCGACCATCTCGTCGACCTCGGCATCACCCACCTCGAGCTGATGCCGGTAGCCGAATTCCCTGGACGCCGAGGGTGGGGTTACGACGGGGTCGACCTCTACGCCCCCCACCACGGCTACGGGGGGCCCGAAGGACTCAAACGGCTCGTCGACGCGTGCCATGCCCGCGGCCTCGCGGTCATCCTGGACGCCGTCTACAACCATCTCGGACCCGGCGGGAACTACCTCGGTTCCTTCGGCCCCTACTTCTCGGATCGCTACTCGACGCCGTGGGGCGACGCGGTGAACTTCGACGGCCCCGGTTCCGACGAGGTGAGGGACTTCTTCACCGGGAACGCCGAACACTGGCTCGAGCACTACCACCTCGACGGTCTGCGCATCGATGCGGTCCACGCGATCCTCGACCTCTCGGCGATGCACTTCCTCGAAGAGCTGGCTCGGCGTGTGGATGCGCTCGAGGCACGCCTCGGACGAACGCTCTCGGTCATCGTCGAATCGGACCTCAACGACCCTCGCGTGGTCACGCCGTACGAAGCCGGCGGCTTCGGCATCGATGCGCAGTGGAGCGACGACTTCCATCACGCGCTCCACGCGCTGCTGACCGGGGAGACAGTCGGCTACTACGCGGACTTCGGTCGCATCGAGCACCTCGCCCACGCGCTGCAGAGGGCGTTCGTCTACGACGGGACGTACTCGGAGTTCCGCGACCGTCGCCACGGCAAACGGCCCGAGGGCCTGGCCGGGCACCGGTTCCTCGGGTACCTCCAGAACCACGACCAGGTAGGGAACCGCGCGCGGGGCGAGCGTTCGAGCCATCTGATGAGCGACGACCTCCTGAAGGTGGGAGCGGCCCTCGTGCTTACCTCACCGTTCGTCCCCATGCTGTTCCAGGGTGAGGAATGGGGCGCCACGTCTCCGTTCCTCTATTTCACCGATCACGAGGACACCGCTCTCGGCGCCGCCGTGAGCAAGGGTCGCCAGAGCGGGTTCAAGGCCTTCGGGTGGAAGCCGAGCGAGGTCCCCGACCCTCAGGACGAGGACACGTTCACCCGCTCTCTCCTCGACTGGTCCGAGCCCGAGACCGAGCGCCACCGGGAGCTGCTCGACTGGCACCGGGCGTTGATCGGCCTCCGCAGGGAGTCACCCGACCTGACCGACGGACGACTCGATCTCGTCGAGTGCGCCTACGACGAGGACGCCCGCTGGCTCGTGGTCGAACGAGGCTCACTGTCGATCTGCTGCACCTTCGGCTCGACCCCGGCTCCCGCCCCCGAGGACGGCGAGGTCGTCCTTACCTCGAAGGACCCCGGCTCCCCCGAGAGCGTGACGATCTACCGCACCTAGATCGTGATCAATCGGTCAGGATCTCGATGTCGCGATCCTCGAGGCGATCGGCGAGGAGACCGATCCCGACGATCTTCCCCTCGGAGATCGTGAAGGTGAAGGCGATCCGCGGGACCCCACCCTGAACCCATACGGCTCCGGAGGCACCGTCGATGAGGGCCGCTTGCGCGGCCCGGGCACGCCCGGAGAACGTCTCGGCCACCTCCGCCGCCCCGCGCACTTCCTCCGTAGCACCAACGGCCACCGCAGCAGCGTCGGCGCGCAGGGCCACGTCTGGATCGAGCAGAGCGACGAGGGCGTCGAAGTTCCCTTCGCGGGATGCGGCGAGGAACGCCGCTACCACTTCTCGTTGGCGGCCGAGATCGGCATCCGGGACGGCACCAGCGTCCCGGATCCGTCGCCGCGCGCGACTGGCGAGCATCTGGTGGCGTCGGTCGACCGCCGACGATCGGAGCGATCTCGTCGAACGGCACCGCGAACATGTCGTGGAGCACGAACGCGAGACGCTCTGCAGGGGTCAACGTCTCGAGCACGACGAGCAGAGCGAGACCGACCGAGTCGGCCATCATCGCCTCGCGCTCCGGGTCCACGCTGGTTTCGTCGACTACTCGGAGATGTGACTCACCGGCAGAAAGCGACTCCTCACGCCGGGACTTTCGCGAGCGCAGCATGTCGAGGCATACCCGCCCGACCACCGTCGTCAGCCATCCGGTCAGATTGGCAACGTCGCTGGTACCGGTGCGGCTGAGGCGGAGCCAGGCTTCTTGGACGGCGTCGTCGGCCTCACTCACCGAGCCCAGCATCCGGAACGCCACCGCTCTCAGGTGAGCACGGTTGGCCTCGAACCGTTCCGTCAGCCAGTCGCGATCGTCCATCGTTACCCGACGGCCCCGGTCTGCTACTGGGAGGTCGAGGACATCGCATCCAGTTTCCAGTCCCTTCTCGACGCGGGCGCCGAGTCGCACGGGGCGATCAACGACGGCGGCGGCGGAAAACTGGTCGCTACGGTGAGAGACGGAGACGGCAACATCACCGGTCTCGTCCAGTCGCCCTGACGCGCGGGCACAATGAGAGGCCCCTAACGACAAGGAGCCGACGTTCATGGCAACTCGCTACGAGATCAACCCGATCGGGCACGTCGAATCCCCCCTCGGCGATCGCGGCGAGGGGCCGAAGCAGGGGTTCGAGGGAGCGCCGGACGCGTGGCTGGTGTTCAACGACGGCGTCGTCGAGGGCATCCGGGATCTCGCCGCCGGAGACGAGGTGTTCGTGCTGACCTGGCTCCATCAGGCGCAGCGGGACGTACTCGAAGTGCGCCCGCGCGACGACCCACGGAACCCGATGACGGGGGTCTTCAGCACGCGGTCACCGGACCGACCCAATCCGATCGGACTGCACCGGGTGCAGATCGCGGCGATCGATGGGATGCGCGTGCAGGTGACCGATCTCGAGGCGATCGACGGAACGCCCATCATCGACGTCAAGCCGGTCATCGCAGGTGGACGATGACCCAGTCGCCCTGATCTATCCACGTGAGTCCCGCATACGGGGACTGACGTGGAAGGATCCGCCGCTTAAGACGAGAGTTCTTCCAGGTACCAGTCCTTCGGGGTGCCGTCGGGCTTGTAGCGCTCCCGGATCTCCTCCGGCGTCAGGTGCGACTCGAAATGCATCGGGTCGGTGCGACCGAAGGAACCACCCCAGGCGCCGCCCTCGATCTCCCACTGGGTCACGACGGCCTCAGGCATGTCCCCCACCGTGCCGAGCACGTTCGTCAACGCATTGACATCGATCGCGATGCCGAAGGAATGGTTCGACTCGTACGCCTCCCCACGCACCGAGCGGTTGAAATAGCTCCAGTCATCGAGCTCGCCGGCAGCGACCTCCGCCGCGTACTCGGGGGCGCGAGCATCGAAGAGGCGTTCCAGCCGCAGGAAGTGACGTTGCACCTTCTCGTGCACCAACATCGTGCGGCCGAGGAAGTCGATCTCTACGATCTTGCGGGCTCGGAAGTCGGCGCGGTCCGGATCGCCGTAGTGGACGCGCGCCCAGGCCGGAGAGCCTCTGATCTCGGTGGGCAGCAGGGGGTCCGACTTGCGCAGGGCGAGGGCCCCGACGACCACCGCAACGACAGCGAGTCCCGCTGCGATCCATCGGCGCCTCACGACCGACCCGCGCTTCGCGTCTTTGCCACGAGGGATCGTGTGCAGCCCCCGCAGGCGACGCCGCATGTTGCGTCCCGCTTCACGCCCCGGCAACTACACCCCGGACTCCCCATGCGCGCGCCCGCAGATGGATGCTGCCGTCGGACCCCACCGGCAGCCGCTCTCGAAGAAGCTCCCTGAGCGCATCGCGGGCGGGCTCGTCGAGAGACATGGTGTAGGTCGGAGCCGGACCCTGGCCCCCGAGGAAGGGCGTCCAGAGATCGTCGAAGTCGCGGAAGACCGTGTCCGTCTCGATCGGTGCCACCGCCACGTCATCGAGGCCCGCCTCCTCCCACAGGGAACGCAATGGCTCGGGATTGCAGATGGGGAAGCGAACGCCCTCGTCGAGGGACGCAGCTCCCTCGTCGAGTTCGGTAGCGGCATCCCAGAAGTGCCGCATCATCTCCATCCCATCGAGGTAGTCCCACACGTACGCCGCGATGGAGCCCCCGGGACTCGTGACCCGCTTCATCTCCGCCAGCGCAACCGCCGGTTCCGGCACGAAGTTAAGGACCAGGGCTGAGACCGTGCAGTCGTAGGCACCGGCGTCACCCGGGATGTCCTGAGCGTCTGCCACGGAGAACTCCGCCCGCGGATCGCTTATCTGAGCCCGCGTGAACGAGACGAACTCCTGCGACCGATCTATGCCGTGTACCGACTGGGGCTGGGCCTTCTCGAGGATCGTTTCGGTCAGGGCTCCGGTCCCACACCCGATGTCGAGCCAGCGGGAGGCCGGTGCAGGGTCCAGCCATTCGATGAAGCGCCCTGCGATGAGACGGCTCCAGCGTCCGACGTACGGCTCGTAACCGCCACCGCTCTCCCAGCGCTGCTGCTCGGTCACGACCTAGGCCCAGGCCACCAGGCCCAGATCCATGTCGGTCACGAGGTCCTCGTGGGTCGGTGTGACCCGGACCGCGAAGCCGTAGAGCCCGGCCGAACGAGCGGTGAACTCGGCCGAGTAGTTGCAGGTGCCGTTGGTGCACTCGGTGGCTTGCATCGCGACGATCTCGGGCTCGAGGAGCTCGCCGTTGGCCCCCACCCGCCCGTGGGCCAGCTGGACGGTGACGTCTTCGGTGTCGAGGCTGCCGACCTGCACGGTCGCACGGACCGAGCGGTTCTCGCCGACATCCGCAGCGAGGACGTCCCCCTCGACGTCGATCACCGCAACCTCGTCCCAGGCCGAACGGATCTTCTCCTTCCACGCGGCGAGCGACTTGGCCCGCGCGAATCCGCCGGCGGCCATCCGCGCTCCGTGTTCGGCCGATGGAACGTAGAACATCTCGGTGTAGTCGCGCACCATGCGCTGCGCGCCGACGAAGGGACCTAGTCCGATGATCGAAGCGCGCACCCGCTCGATCCAGCGCCTGGGGATCGGACCTTCCGAGCGGTCGTAGAAACGTGGAGTGATCTCGCGTTCGAGCAGATCGAAGAGAGCGCTGGCATCCACCCTGTCCTGATACTCGGGGTCGGTGGAGATATCTCTCGTGCCGATAGTCCACCCGTTGATGCCGTCGTAGCCCTCGTCCCACCAGCCATCGAGCACGGAACAGTTCAGGGCGCCGTTGAGAGCCGCCTTCATGCCCGAGGTGCCACTTGCTTCGAGGGGGCGCCGGGGGTTGTTGAGCCACACGTCGACCCCCTGGACCATCATCCTGGCGGTCTCCATGTCGTAGTCCTCGAGGAAGACGAACCGGGTCCGGTGCGCAGGGTCCGATGAGAAGTGCACGAGCTGCCTGATCATCTCCTTGCCGCCGTCGTCGAGCGGATGAGACTTGCCGGCGAAGACGAACTGGACGGGATGATCGCTCGAATGCAGTAGTTGCTCGAGCCGTTCGACATCGGACAACAACAACGTCCCCCGCTTGTAAATCGCGAAGCGGCGCGCGAACCCGACCGTCAAGATGCCCGGGTCGAGCGCATCCGAGGTCCATCCGAGATCGGCTTCCGACGTTCCTCTTTCCCGGAGCTCACCCTGGAGCTGTTCCCTCACGAAGGAGATGAAGCGCTCCCTGGCACGCTCTCGGGCACGCCACAGCTCGGAGTCGGGCGCTTCGTTGAGCCGCTTCCAGTCGCCGCCGCCCGATTCGGCCCACCCGGGAGCGAGGTACCGGTCGAGGAGCTCGGCGATCTCGGGACCGACCCAGGTGGGGGTATGAACCCCGTTGGTTATCGATGTGATCGGAACCTCATCGACGGGCACGTCGGGCCACAGCTCCGCGAACATCGACCTCGACACGTGGCCGTGCAGCTTGCTCACCCCATTGGACCGACCGGCCAGCTTGAGTCCCTGGATGGCCATGTTGTAGGTGCCGGGAACGCTCGGAACGGTCTGTCCGAGAGCCATCATCTCCGCGAGTGGGACGTCGAGCTCTTTGGCGAAGTTCGAGAAGTAGCGTTCGATCAGCTCACCGTCGAATACATCGATACCGGCGGGGACCGGTGTGTGGGTCGTGAAGATCGTCGACGCGCGCACCGCCTCGACCGCCTGATCGAACGTCAGCCCCTCCTTCGCGATCAGGATCCGCATGCGCTCGATGCCTGTCTCTTATACACATCTGACG
>JAENWQ010000277.1 GCA_016649855.1 Actinomycetota bacterium
CGCGAGACTTTCGAGCGGGCCAAGCTGGTCGGGATGACGGCGGTTGTCTCGGCCGGCATCCAGGCGGGTAGGGTCGGCCATGTGACGGTGCAGTACGCGGGCATGACCAGATCGCTCGATGCCTCCAGTGATGAAGACATCGAACGGGAGGCGGAAGTCGTGATCGACGATGTCGTCGGCGGCGAGCTGCGTGTCTCGAGGAAGATCGCCAAAGCAGGAGAGGAGATCTCGGAATGACCCCTGGATCGGGAAAAACTGAGGTCATCTCCTACAGCCGCCTTTACCGGTTGTGGGAGGAGAACTCGTGGAGCGCCACCGGGCTCGATTTCTCGACCGACGCGAAGCATTGGGACGAGAAGCTGACCGACAGGCAGCGAGAGGCCGCGTTGTGGAACTACGCGATGTTCCTCCTGGGCGAGGAGGCCGTGGCTAGAACCCTGACCCCCGTCCTCGACGCCGCTCCCACACACGAGCAGAAGATCTTCCTCACGACCCAGATCGTCGACGAAGCGAGGCACCACGTCTTCTTCGATCGCTTCATGCGCGAGGTCGCCGGCCAGGGGACCGACATCGAGTCGACATTATCGGCCGTCGATGGTCTCGTCACGTGGGGATTCCGCCAGGTCTTCAACGAGCTCGACCGCGTCTCCGATGCCTTGAGGAAGAAGCCGGGGGATAGGGCGCTCCTCGCTCAGACCGTTGCGCTCTATCACGTGGTCGTCGAGGGCCTGCTGGCGATCCCCGGACAGCACTTCATCCAGCGTTACGTCGAGAAGATGGAGATCCTGCCGGCATTCTCGGAGGGGATCACCAACGTCTCGCGCGACGAGTCGCGTCACGTAGCGTTCGGCATCCGCTTCCTGGGTGAGCTGGTCCGTTCGTCGACCGACTGCCGCGATGCGGCCGTCGAGATGTTCAACCGTGCTTTACCGTGGGCGATCGGAGTGTTCATCCCACCGAACCTCGATCCTTCCTATACAGAATGTTTCGACTTCACGCTCGAGGAGATCTACGCGTTCGCGCTCCGGTCGTTCGAGACGAAGCTGAACCGGATCGGCATTGCTCCGAGTGAAATCGCTCTGCTCTCCCGGGACAACGCCGACTATCCGTATGACGAGCGGGCCCGCCGGGCTTGGGTACTCATCCGGGCCGGGATCATCGGCGATGAACGGCGCGAGCCCGAGGTCAGCCCGGAAGCCCTCGAGATCTTGTTCGAAGGGCTCACGCGCATCGTTCATCTAGACGTCGCCCGAGCGCTCGGGGGCCCTATCGAGTTCGACCTCACCGACGCCGGGACCTGGCATCTCGAGGTGACCAACGGTCACGCCGAGGCCCACCCCGGTCCGGCCGGTAAGCCCGCGCTGACGCTCCAGTCCACGGCCGCCGACTGGGCGAAGATCTCCGTGAGCCGCATGGATCCACGCGTCGCGCTCCTGACCCGGAAGCTGAAGGTTCACGGCTCCCTGTCGTCGCGGGCGAAGCTGCCGAAGCTGTTCACGTTCTGAGATCGGAGGTCTCGGGTGTCGGTGGTTGAAGTCACATACTCGGGTCACCGCGCGGACCTGGTCCTCAAGCGCCCCGAGGTCCTCAACGCGATGAACTGGGACATCTTCGAGGGCCTGGCCGCCGCGACCGATGAGCTTGCGGCTCGTGATGACGTGCGTGTCGTGGTGGTCTCCGGTGAAGGCCGGTCGTTCTGCAGCGGGATCGATACGGGTTCTTTCGGTCAGATGGCGGGAGATCCCGACGAGATGATCGCGGCGGCGCAATCGGGGTTCCGAAGACTGGCGTCGCTGTCGATGCCTACGATCGCCCGCGTGCATGGACACGCGCTGGGGGCCGGCCTTCAACTTGCCCTCGCTTGCGATCTCCGGATCGTCGCCGAAGAGGCGTCGCTGGGGATCCTCGAACGACGCTTCGCCCTCGTGCCGGATCTCGGCGGTACCCAGAGGCTTCCTCTTCTGGTC
>JAENWQ010000263.1 GCA_016649855.1 Actinomycetota bacterium
GCATTCGGCGTGGGCATGCTGCACGGCATCGGAGCAGAGACCCCGTCTCAGGTGGTGCTGTTCGCGACCGCTGCGGGGGCCGGAGGACGACTTGGAGGAGCAGCCGTGTTCGGAGCCTTCGTGGCGGGACTGTTCCTCGGCAACTCGCTGCTCGCCACCATCTCGACCCTGGGGTTCGGCGCCGGAAAGAAGGTACCCCTCCTGTACACGATCATGGCCGGAACGACCGCACTGGTAAGCGTCGGCGTGGGGATCCTCTACGTTCTCGGCCGGGGTGACCTGCTGCCAGGTTTCCTGGGAGGTTGACCGTGGGCCGTTGACTAGGGACCGACGAAGAAGGTGGCCTTCTCGGCCAGCTCGATGAGCGGGCTCCAGAACAGGCCGAGGACCAGGGTGGCGGCCGCGCTCAGACCGATGACCCCGATCGACAGCGGTCCCATGACCGCCTTCGGTTCCTCGGAGACCTCGGCGTCGATCATGTACATCACGACGAGGATCCGCAGGTAGAAGAAGGCCGCGATCGCCGACGCGACCGCTCCCACGACGACGACCCAGGAGTAGCCCGCTTCGACCGCCGCTCCGAACACCACGAGCTTGGCCACGAACCCCGAGGTGATCGGAACTCCGGCTAGAGACAGCATGAAGAGGGTCAGGATCCCGGCGAGCAACGGATGCTGGGCGAACAGCCCGCGGAAGTCGTTGATCCGCGTCCGGCGCTCCTCAGGGCCTCCTAGGACCGCCACGATCGCGAACGCACCGATGATGGTCAACCCGTAGGTCGCCAGGTAGAAGAGGGCTCCCGAGATCCCGCGATCGTTGGTCGCGATGATCGCGGTGAACACGAACCCGGCATGGGCGATCGAGCTGTACGCAAGCATCCTCTTGACGTCGTCCTGAACCACCGCGAGGACGGATCCAACGACCATCGTCACAACCGCTATCCCGATCACGATCGGACGCCAGTCCCACCTGAGGGGAAACAGCACGACGTCGAGCAATCTGAGTAGAGCAGCGAAGCCCGCGAGCTTGGAGCCCGCGGCCATGAACCCGGTGACAGGTGACGGCGCACCCTGATAGGCATCGGGCGTCCACATGTGGAACGGGACGGCCGCGACCTTGAAGCCGAGGCCAACGATCAGGAGCCCCGTCCCCAACACCAGAAGCGAAAGATCGCCCGCCGGTGTGTTGGCGAGGAACTGGGCGATGCCGCCGGCGTCCGAGCTGTAGAGGTTCGTGGAGCCCGTCGCACCGAACACGAGCGCGATACCGAGCAAGAAGAAGGTCGACGAGAACGCTCCCAGCAGGAAGTACTTCATCGCGGCCTCTTGGCTGTCGAGCCGGTTCCGTTGGAAGCCCACGAGCACGTAGAGGGCGATCGAGAAGGTCTCCAGCGCGAGGAACGTGACGATGAGGTCTGCCGATGACGCCATGAGCATCATCCCCGCGACCGAGAACAGCACGAGGGCGAAGAACTCGCCCTCCTCGAGACCCCGTCGCACCAGGTACTCGTGGCCCAACAGCACCGTCAGCGCACCGAATACCGCGAGTACGACCTTGACGAAGATGGAGAAACCGTCGACCGCGACCATCCCGGAAAGCTGGACGGTCGCCCCGGAAGCGCTCACCTGATCCCAGGCGTCCTTGGCGAAGTACACCGAGGCGGCGAACCCGACGATCGACAACAATGGGAGGTACCAGCGGTTTCCGAGGATCCCTGAGCCCGGACGAGCGGAGCAAGGTTCGGGTCGAAGGGTCCGAGGCCTGCGGTCCCCCACGACCGCATCGACCAGAAGGATGACGAGGGCGGCCGCCGACAGAGCCATCTCGGGCGCGATCCCGGATAGGGCGATCTTCGGAGCTTCGAAGTCCACTACGGGACCTCCCCTGCTAGATCGTCCTCAACCGGCACGACGCTCGAGTTGTTCAGCTGCTCGACGACCTTCTCGGCCGAGGGGTTGATGCGATCGAGGAACGGCTTCGGATAGACCCCGATGAACACGATCATTGCGAGCAAGGGGGCCAGCATGATGGCCTCGCGCACGTTGATGTCGGGCATCGAGCGGTTCGCGTCCGACGTGAGCGGACCTTGGAAGACGCGCTGATACGCCCACAACAGGTAGACCGCCGCGAGGACGACCCCGAACGCCGCCGGGACCACCCACCAGGAATAGCGAGCGAACGTCCCCGGGAGGATCAGGAACTCGCCGATGAACCCGTTGAGTCCCGGAAGTCCGATCGAGGAAAGCGCGACGAACAGGAAGAGGCCGCCGATGATCGGAACGCTCTTCCCGAGGCCGCCGAAGTCCGCGATCAAGCGCGTGTGCCTGCGCTCGTACAACATCCCGACGAGCATGAAGAGCGCCCCGGTCGAGAGACCGTGGTTCAC
>JAENWQ010000283.1 GCA_016649855.1 Actinomycetota bacterium
CAATCTCGGGGCTGATCGGTGGATTCGGGCTTAGTCTCGTAGCTCACCTTTTTGTTGCGTACCGGGGACACGCCGGCCTCCTGAGGATGGGGATGTGTGCCCCCAAGCGTAGCGGCGGATATCTTCTTCCTGATGCTTTCCGCTTCCGGCCGCCGGGTCCGCCTGACCGTCGCGCTTCTATTCCTCTTGGTACTCGTTGTCGGAACCTTCTTCGGAGACGACGACTCCTTCCCCTTTGGTCCCTTTCGGATGTATTCCACGCGTAACTCACTCGACGGGTTCGTCAACTCTCCTGAGTTCGTCGGGATCACGACGGACGGCGAGGAGGTGCCGGTGTCGTTCCAGGTCTTGGGGCTGAGGCGAGCAGAGGTCGAGGGCCAGATAACGAGGATGGTCGAGGACCCGGATCTTCTCGGCCTCCTCGCCGAAGCGAAGGAGGAACTCGATCCCGGGGCGCCGGAGCTCGTCGAGCTCCGGCTGTACCTGCGCGTGACCGACCTCGAAGACGGCTATCCGGCGGGGGAGACGGTCGAGTTGCTGTCGACCTGGAAGAGGGATACGTGAGCGCCAGCGAGGGAGGCGGGCCGTTGCGGGCGATCGAGCGCTGGTGGTTCAGCGGCGTACCGAAAGCACGGGTGGCCTGGCTGCGCACGTTCCTCTACCTGTTCGTCTTCGTCGACGTCTTCCTGACGACCTCGTGGGTTGCACGACATGCGAACGTTCCCGGAGAGCTCTACCAACCCCTGTTGATCGGCCGGCTGCTTCCGCTGCCCACCCCCGGCCCGGTAACTGTGCTCGTGGTCGAGGTTCTTCTTCTGGTGGGTGCCGCGGTCGGTGCTACCGGCCGGTTCCACCGGCTCGCAGGTTGGCTCGTGTTCTTCATGTACCTCGAGTGGATGATCATCGCCTTCTCCTACGGCAAGGTCGATCACGACCGGGTCGGGTTCCTGGTCGCATTGGCGGTCCTTCCGACGGCGGGCGCCGCGCGATGGGGTGATCAGGAGGAGAGCGAGGCGGCGGGCTTCGCGGTCCACAGCATCCAGCTTGCTGCCGTTCTGACCTACTTCCTCGCGGCGTTTGCAAAGTTGCGTTTTGGTGGGATCGGATGGGTCAACGGCGCGACGCTCGTGCGCGCGGTGATCCGGCGAGGAACCGGCCTGGCCGAGCCCCTCCTCGACCACCCGTGGATCCTCCACGTCACCCAGTACCTAGTCGTGGGCTTCGAATTGCTTTCCCCTGTCCTATTGATACGGGGCAGGATCGGGATGACGATGCTCGCCGCTGCGCTCGTGTTCCACGCCATCACGTTCTCGACGATCTCGATCATCTTCCTGCCGCACATCATGTGTCTTCTTGCGTTCCTCCCTCTCGAGCGCTTGTCGTCCAGCAGCCGCACCGCCGAGGTGGGTTCGGCCGTGGCTTAGCAGGGACTTCGTGGGATGGTAGCGCTGCTGTTCCGAAGCCGCTTCGGTGGTCGGGCGAGTTAGGATTCACGAACGCGGGGTCCGAGTTTGTCGAGCCAGGGCGGGC
>JAENWQ010000089.1 GCA_016649855.1 Actinomycetota bacterium
CGTGCCTCGTCGACCAGCTGGGTGGACAGGAAGATGCGCGAGTCTTCGTCCGGTGCGGCGTGGACCATCGGGGAAAGGGTGTCCGTGACGGCCTGCTCGCCGAGGAAGAAGAGCGTGAAGGTTCGTTGCAGCTCGGTGCGGAAACCTTCGAAGACCCCCTCCATGTCGCGCCAATGTTGTGCGTCCTCGGTGAAATCGAGGTCCTGGGTCGACCAGTTCTGGTTCTCCCACCGGTGGTAGAGGTCGATCGGCGTGGGCCTGGACTTCAGGAGCCAGTCCATCTGTTCATAGACGTCGTCGATGTCCACGTCACGGAGTTCTGCGAGCGTCGCGTTCTCGACGCGTCCCACGACTTCCGGAGGGACTTCGGGCGCGATGTCGGTCATGGGCTAGATGATGGCACCGGTAGGGGGTACCGGCAACGTTACGGCTGTCACGTCTCCTCGGACGCCCGCTTCTTCAGCTGCGCCTCGATGAACCTGTCGAGGTCGCCGTCGAGCACCGCCTGCACGTTGCCGACCTCGAGGGCCGTGCGGTGATCCTTGACCATCTGGTAGGGGTGCATCACGTAGGAGCGGATCTGCGAGCCGAACCCAATATCGCGCTGCTCGCCCTTGAGGGCCTGCATCTCGGCCTGCCGCTCCTCGCGTGCACGCTGCACCAACCGGGACTTCAGCACGCGCATCGCGACGCCCTTGTTCTGCATCTGTGACCGCTCGTTCTGACACGACACGACGATCCCGGTTGGGAGGTGCGTGATGCGTACCGCGGAGTCGGTGACGTTCACGTGCTGTCCACCGGCCCCCGAAGACCTGTACGTGTCGATACGGAGGTCGTCATCGTTGATCTCGATGGCGACGTCCTCGGCGACCTCGGGGGTCACGTCCACGGACGCGAACGACGTGTGCCGGCGCTTGGCGGCATCGAAGGGCGAGATGCGTACGAGCCTGTGGACCCCGCGCTCGGCGGACAGGAGGCCGTAGGCGTGGCGGCCCTCCACGGTCAGTGTGGCGCTCTTGATCCCCGCCTCGTCGCCCGGGGACGCTTCGAGGAGGTCGTGCTTGAACCCGCGGCGCTCGGCCCACCTCGTGTACATGCGGAGGAGGATCTCGGCCCAGTCCTGGGAGTCGGTTCCACCCTCACCGGGATGGATCTCGAGGATCGCGGGATTCTCGTCGAACTCGCCCGACAGGAGCGCGAGGACCTCCTGTGATTCGAGCTCGCGCTCGATGGCGTCGATCTCGGCGGCCGCCTCGACCAGCGACTTCTCGTCGCCTTCCTCGTCGGCCAGCTCCATGAGGACGCGGGCATCGGAGGTCCGCCCGGAGATGCGGTCGAATCCTTCGACATCGTCCGAGAGCGCGGCGATCTCGCGACTGGTGCCTTGTGCAGCCTGTGGATCGTTCCAGAAATCGGGCTCGGCGGAGCGAGCTCTCAGCTCCTCGAGCCGCAACCGCTTGACGTCGAGGTCAAAGGTAATCCTTGATTTGGGAGAGCCTGGTCTCGATCGAGCCCAGGCGCTCTGTTAGATCAGCCATGCGGCGCAGGATACTAGAGAGGCGCGGCGCCGGGGCGCCCGTGGCACATCTTGTACTTCTTCCCGCTGCCGCACGGGCACGGCGAATTGCGAGGGATCTTGTCCGAGCGTGCCTGTGGAGCGGGGCCGCTCTCGCTCGTGTTGGCCGCCGTGGGACCGGTCTCCGCGGGGGGGCCGCTCGTCCCGTCTGCGAGGTGCGATCGCCTGCGCTCTTCGCGCTGGGTCGGCTGCCGGCTCTGCTGGTCCTCGCGCACGACTTCGACGTGGAACACGTATCGAGTGAAGTCTTCTTTGATCGAGTCCTGCATCTGGATGAACATGTCGAAGCCCTCGCGCTGGAACTCGACCAGTGGGTCTTTCTGACCCATCGCCCGTAGTCCGATCCCCTCCTCGAGATAGTCCATCTCATAGAGGTGCTCACGCCAGCGGTTGTCGAGAACGTTGAGGAGCACGAGCCGCTCGATCTGTCTGATCTGCTCGGCCCCCATCTCCTTCTCGCGGTCGCCGTAGACCTTGAGCGCGTCCTCGACGAAAGCGTCCGTAACCTCGTCGGCCTCGATGGTCTCGGGATCGAACCCCTCTTGGGTGAGGGTCGTCGGGAAGATCTCTTTGATCTGAGCGAAGAGCTGCTCCCAGTCCCAGTCCTCCGGCGGTAGCTCGGGGTTGGCGTTCTGCAGAACCGCGGACGTCACCACATCGCCGATCAACTCCAGCGCTTGTTCGTGGAAGTCCGCGCCCTCGAGGATCTTGCGCCGCTCGTCGTAGATGACGTGGCGCTGCTTGTCCATGACCTCGTCGTACTTGAGAACGTTCTTCCGGATCTCGAAGTTCATCGACTCGACCTGGGTCTGAGCGCGTTCGATGGCCTTCGAGACCATCTTGGCCTCGATCGGAACGTCGTCGGGGATCCGCAGGCGGTCCATGATCGAGCCGATGCGATCCGAAGCGAACAGGCGCATCAGGTCGTCATCGAGGGACAGGTAGAAGCGGCTCTCACCGGGGTCGCCCTGTCGTCCGGAACGACCACGGAGCTGGTTGTCGATCCGGCGGGAGTCGTGCCGCTCGGTGCCGAGTACGTAGAGGCCGCCGTTCTCGATGACCTCTTTCTTCTCGGCTTCGCATTGAGTCTTGAACTTGTCGAACAGCGGCTGGAACTCAGACTCGTACTGCGCCTTCTCCTCAAGCTCGTAGAGGTCGAGGAGGTACTTGTCGTTGTCCCATCCGCGCGCCTTCATCTCGGTCTGCGCCATGCCCTCGGGGTTACCGCCGAGGATGATGTCGACACCACGACCGGCCATGTTGGTGGCGACCGTCGTGGCCCCCAGGCGGCCGGCTTGGGCGACGATCTCGGCCTCCTGCTCGTGGTGCTTGGCGTTCAAAACCTTGTGCGGAACGCCGCGCTTGCTGAGCACGCGCGAGAGATGTTCGGACTTCTCGACCGAGACGGTTCCGATCAGTACCGGCTGGCCCTTCTCGTGCCGCTCGGCGATGTCTCCGGCGACCGCTTCCCACTTCGCTTCGCCGGTCTTGTAGATCAGGTCCTGCTCGTCCTTACGGATCATCTCCTGGTTGGTCGGGATCGTGGCGACCTCGAGCTTGTAGATGTGTCCGAACTCGGCGGCCTCGGTCAGCGCCGTACCGGTCATGCCGGAGAGCTTCTCGTACATGCGGAAGTAGTTCTGCAACGTGACGGTCGCGAGCGTCTGGTTCTCTTCCTTGATCCGGACACCTTCCTTGGCCTCGATCGCCTGATGGAGACCTTCGGAGTAACGGCGACCCGGAAGGATACGACCGGTGAACTCGTCGACGATCAGAACCTCGCCAGACTGCACGACGTATTCGACGTCCATCTTGTAGAGCTCTTGTGCCTTGAGCGCCGACTGCAGGTGGTGAACGAGGTCGGTGTTGACATGGTCGTAGAGGTTCTCGACCCCGAGGATGTCCTCGACCTTGGCGACACCCTCTTCGGTGATCGCGACCGTGCGCTTCTTCTCGTCGACTTCGTAGTGCGTGTCCTTCTGCAACCGCGGCACGATCGTTGCAAACTGCTGGTACCACTTGGTCGATTCCTGCAACGCACCGGAGATGATGAGCGGCGTGCGCGCTTCGTCGATCAGGATCGAATCGACCTCGTCGACGATCGCGAAGAAGCGCCCGCGCTGGGTCAGCCGGGGCGCCTCGGTGACCATGTTGTCGCGCAGGTAGTCGAACCCGAACTCGTTGTTCGTGCCGTAGGTGATATCCGCTGCGTACGCAGGACGGCGCTCCTCGGGCGACATCGCAGACTGGATCAGACCGGTCGACAGGCCGAGGAAGCGGTAGATCTGGCCCATCCACTCGGAGTCACGCTTGGCGAGATAGTCGTTGGTCGTAACGAGGTGCACACCGTCGCCCCACAAGGCATTGAGATACCCGGCCAGGGTCGAGGTCAGGGTCTTACCCTCACCGGTCTTCATCTCGGCGATCCAACCCTTGTTGAGCGCCGCTCCGCCCATGACCTGGACGTCGAAGTGCCGCTGACCGAGCGCCCTCGAGGCGGCCTCACGGACGACCGCGAATGCCTCGGGGAGGAAATCGTCGGTATGCCCGCCGTTCTCGAGGCGCTGCTTGAAGTCGGCGGTCTTGGCCTTCAGCGCGAGGTCGTCGAGAGCCTTGATCTCGTCCTCCCAGCCATTTACCGGCGGGACGACGGCCTGGAGTGCCTTGATCTTCTTGCCCTCACCGGCGGCGAGAACCTTCTTCACGATGCTCATAGGCGTCCGATTCTCTCACGAGTCCGCCCGCTAGATGGAGCCGCACGGCGGCCCCTAGCCGGTGTCGATGACGCAGAAGAGGTTCCCCTCCGGATCTGCAAGGGCGACGAAATCCTCGTCCGGTTCGGGCGCCCGGGGATGACGGGTCGCACCCAAGGCCAGCAACCGTTCGACCTCGCCGGTCTGGTCGTCGGTGTACAGGTCGAGGTGCAATCGGTTCTTGCCCACGCGCCGCTCCGGAACCTGCTGCAGAGACACGTTGACGTTCCTTCCATCCGGGTCCCGGAGGACAACCCAGTCCTCATCGGGCGGCTCTCGAGGAACGTAGCGGAGGGCCGCCTGCCAGAACGCCGACATCTTCTGGAAGTCGTTGCAGTCGATAACGACAGAGCCGATCCTCATCTCGGCCCTACTTGATGTCGAGGAGCTTCTCGCGCACGGCGTAGACGACCGCTTCCATGCGGGAGTGCAGGTGGAGCTTCTCGAGGATGTTGCGGACGTGGTTCTTGACCGTGTTCTCTGAGATGAACAGCTCGGAGCCGATGTCACGGTTGTTCATGCCCTTGGCCACGAGCTTGAGGACTTCGAGTTCACGGTCGGTCAGCCGGGGCCCGGGAACCGAGGCCCGCTCGTCCTTGCGCTTGACCATGGCGGCGAATTCGGTCAGGAGCTTGGAAGCCATCGATGGCGAGATCAGGGACTGGCCGGAGTGGACGGAGCGGACGGCATCGCTGACCTCGTCGATCGAGATCTCCTTGAGGAGGTAGCCGGAGGCGCCGGCCTTGATGGCCTCGTAGAGGTCGGCCTCTTCATCCGAGATCGTGAGCATCAGGATCTTGGTCGACGGGGCCGTGCTCTTGATCGCTCTGGTCGCTTCGATCCCTGAGCGCTTGGGCATGCGGACGTCCATGAGAACGACGTCGGGGGTGAAGTTCTCAGCCTTCTCGATCGCCTCGTGACCGTCGCTCGCCTCGGCGACGACGTCGATGTCTGGCTCGCTCTCAAGCACCATCTGCAGCCCGCGACGGAACAGGGCGTGATCGTCGACGATCATGACCTTGATCGATTCATCCACTGGGGGTTGCCCTGGTCCTTTCGTGCCGGTCGTTCCGGCCGTTATCGTGTCCGATTCGACCTTTTTGCAGTGTAATACCTAGTCCTTCATGACGAATTGTAGCCCGAGCGTAGCCTGGAAACCCTAAGCAATTAGTACTAACCAACCATGCGGGGATAGCCCGCCAACGGACTGAGCCCTACCAGCCCAGCTCCCGCAAGCGAGGGTCGTCGATCCCAAAGTGGTGGGCGATCTCATGGATCACGGTCTTGCGGACCTGCTCCCGGATCGCGTCCGGCGTCCGGTAGTAACGGCTGATCGGTCCCTGGAAGATCGTGATCTTGTCCGGCATCACGCCCGAGTAGTGGACCCCTCTGCTCGTGAGCGGGTGCCCCTCGTAGAGGCCGAAGAGCGTGTGGCCGTGCGGCAGGCTCGCAAGCTGGGAGCGGGTTGGCTCGCCCTGCACCACGACCTCGACGTTCTGCATCGCCTGCGCGAACTCCTCGGGCAACGAGTCGAGCGCCTCCGCCACCAATTCTTCGAAGTGGGCCTCGTCTATCTGCGTCTCGTCCATCTCCGCAGGCTACCTACCGCGCCGGCACGGAACGACCACTTCGACCGACGGAGCGAACTCCCTCAGCACCTCTGCACATTCGGTCGCAGTGGCCCCGGTCGTGATGAGGTCGTCCACCAGGACGACCGGCTCACGGCAACCGGACGCCCCGAAGGCGCCGGCGACGTTGAGGCTACGCGCTGCGGCTCCAAGCGCCGCCTGATCCGGGGGATCGGCGAGCCTCGTCAGCGCGGCGACGAGCGGGAGTCCGAGCCTCCGGGACAAGCCCGATGCCAGGACCGCAGCGTGATCGAACCCTCGCCCGCGGATGTCGCGCGTTCGGCCCGGGACCCACGCGACGACCGAGCCGGCGATCCCGACCGCTCGAACCCGGGCGGCCATGGCCTCGACCAGCGGGCCTGCCGCACCCCGCAGGCCCCGGAGCTTGAGGTCGAGCACCAGACACCTGGCCGCGCCTTCGTACTCCCAGGCGGCGATCACCTGCTCGGCTCCTACGATCGACGTGGCCGCCGCGGGCCGTAGCGAGCGAGCGCACCGCCCGCACAGGCGCCTTCCGGGGGTCGAGCACCCGGAGCACGGCGGCGGCCCCGTGACGGCCCGGAGGCGGTTTGCAAGAAGCATCCGGGCAACCTAGCCTTGGGGTGAGACACGAGCGGTTATCTCGGTGACGCAACCGGGTAGACCCCAGTGAGCGCCGGTTCCCGGAGCTCTCCCCCAAACCAAGACACCGGAGGCATCTTCACCATGTCATTAGGCGATGTCACGAGCTATTTCACGAGCTATTTCACGGACAATCAAGCGGAGATCGTCGGCACGACGTTAAGGGTGGCCGGAGTGATCTTCGCCGCCTTCCTGCTGACAAGGCTCTTGCGACGCATCGTCTCGAAAGTGAAGACGAAGGTCGAGGCACACACCACTCCGATGCGAACGCTGCAGCGAACCGACACGCTCACGCGCGTGTTGTCGTCCGCCGGGATCGTCGTGATCTGGATCCTCGTGTTGTTCCTGATCATCGAAGACCTCGGTTTCAACCTCGCCCCCCTGCTCGCAGGGGTTGGGATCATCGGCCTCGCGGTGGGGTTCGGCGCGCAGAACCTCGTGCGCGACGTCGTCACCGGTTTCTTCATCCTGTTCGAGGATCAATACGGCGTCGGTGACATCATCGAGATCAACGAGACCGCCGCGGGCACCGTCGAAGAACTCACGCTCCGGATCACCGGCCTGCGTGCGCTCGACGGCACGCTGCATTACATCTCGAACGGCAACATCACTCACGTCGCCAACCGCTCGAAGGACTGGGCGCGGGCAATCGTCGACGTCGGCGTCGCCTACAGCGAAAAGCCGAGCAAGATCCGACAGGTGCTCGACGATGTCGCGCGCGACGCGAAGGACGACGAGACCATCGGCCGGATGTTGTACTCGGTCCCTACGATCATGGGCGTCGAGTCTCTGGGCGAGTACGAGGTCGTGTGGCGCTTGTTGGCCGACACCAAGCCCGGCCGTCAGTGGGAGGTTGCCCGCATGCTGCGCGAACGCATCCAGATCGCCTTCGAGCGCGAAGGCATCGAGATCCCGTTCCCGCACCGCGTGATGATCTCGGCGGGAACGCCGGGAGACCCGAGGCCGTCCGCTTAGGGTCTTGGCAGGCTAACTAAGGTGGAGGCAGCCACAGCGCAGCCAGGGGCAGGGCCTCGAGGCGGTCGCCGAAGCTATGGGATCGGTCTCCCGTGTAGAGAACGATCCCCCGCACGAACTCGATGTCATCGAGACGGTCTACGCGATCCCGAACCGCGGCCAGATGCGAGAAGTCCCCGCGGTCGACTGAGGCGGCTGCCTTGATCTCGATACCGACGATGCGTCCGTCGTCCGTCTCGGCGATGACGTCGATCTCGCTGCCCGTGTGTGCTCGGTAATGAAAGAGACTGATGCCAAGATCATCGACGAATCGAGCAGCTTGTCGCACCAGTTCGTTGACCGCGAAGGTCTCGAATAGCGGTCCGGTGCTCGGGGAGGTTGATTCGGCGAGCCTTTCGGGCGTCGTTCCCAGCAGATGAGCGGCGAGGCCCGTATCAACTAGATAATTCTTCGGATGTCTGGAGACACGGGAGACGAGATTGCGCGACCACGCCGGCAACTCGAAGGCGAGATAGACGGTGTGAAGTAGCGGAAGGTAGTTGGCTCGCAACGTTCGGCGATCGATCCTGAGGCGCGCGGCAAGTTCGGTGTCTCTGGTTTCCTGAGCTGTGGTCGCTGCCAGAAAACGCAGGATGCGAGGCAACTCATCGACGTGGCGAACTCGACTGATCTCTGGAACGTCGCGTTGTGTGACGGTGCGTACGTAGTTATGGAAGAACCTCCGTCGTGCGCCACTTCCGATCCTCACCGCCTCTGGGTAGCCTCCGCTGCAGAGGGATTCCAGGTAGTCACGACGATTCGGAACCGTGCCCGGTTCGAATGCTTCTCGCAGCGACTGTCCGCTCAGTACACGCGGGAGGAAGGTGTCGGCACCGGCCCCGAGCATCTGCGCTTCGCCCTGGGAGTAAGGCCACAGATCAATGATGTGAGCGCGCCCGGCAAGTGACTCGGAGATCGTGGGGAGAGTCATGAAGCGTGTCGACCCGGTGAGTAGGAACTGCCCGGGACTGGGGTCTTCGTCCACCAGCGCCTTTACTGCCCTGAGGAGCCGATCCCCCGCACGCTGAAACTCGTCGATGATCAGGGGGCGGGGGCGGTCGGCGAAAGGACGTTCGAGGAATGCACGAGGATCGGCGAGGCAGGCGGCCAACTCCGTCTCGTCGTCAAGCGTCACGTAGGCGCCCCCGCCTTCCGGATCTAGCTGGTCTCGAACGAGCGTGGTCTTGCCGGCCTGGCGAGGCCCGTTGACTATGACGACCCTCGCCTCGCGAAGACTGGCCTCGACCTGGGGGATCGCGTGGCGGGGAACAAGACCTCGAGACGTGGCGTTTTTCATGGACCTATCGTAGCAAATATCATGGCCCGAACGAGGCGTTTTTCCTGTGCTCTTTCATGGCGTTCTTCCAGGATCGGGCGTGGGACTTCGACCTGCCTCACAGGGAAGGGTGTGGGAGATCGCACTGATGCTGGCCGCGCTGGATGCGGCCGGCGGGAACGCCGGGAGACCCGAGGCCGTCCGCTTAGCGGCTCAGGTTCCTTCTTCCCACGCCGCCATGTAGGCCTTCTGCTCAGCGGTGAGTTCGTCGACCCGCACGCCCATCGTCTCGAGCTTGAGGCGGGCGACCTCTTTGTCGATCTCGGTCGGCACCTTGTAGACGCGCTTCTCGAGGCTGTCGATGTTGTTCTTCAGCCACTCGAGGGACAAGGCCTGGTCGGCGAAGCTCATGTCCATGACCGAGGCCGGGTGCCCCTCGGCGGCCGCGAGGTTGACGAGGCGTCCGTCGCTCAGAACGTAGACCGTGCGCTCCGCGTCGAGGCTGTAGCCGTTCACCTCGGGGCGCACCTCTCGAACCTCGCCGGCCATCTCACCCAGCGCTTTGAGGTCGATCTCGATATCGAAGTGACCGGCGTTCGCGAGGATGGCGCCGTCCTTCATGACCTCGAAGTGCTCGCCCCGGATCACGTGCTTGTTGCCAGTGACGGTCACGAAGATGTCGCCCTGCCTGGCGGCCTCCCGGCCCGGCAGCACGCGCAGTCCGTCCATCGTTGCTTCGAGGGCCCTGGTCGGGTCGACCTCGACGACGACGACGTCGGCCCCCATGCCGCGGGCGCGCGAGGCAACACC
>JAENWQ010000110.1 GCA_016649855.1 Actinomycetota bacterium
CCCATGGCGACGACGACCGGCCTGATCCCCGCCGCGTGCAGGGTCCTCACGATGTAACCCGACACGGCCGTCTTGCCGGTTCTTTTCCCGGTTCCGATGATCGCCAGGCTCGGACGCTTCGACAGAGCGGGCCGAGGCGGCGGTGTGAACCGGAAATCCATGCCCCGGTACGGAACGTTTCGGTAGAGGGCCAGGGAGATGAGGTCGTGGCGGCGCCGGTAGTCGAGCACCGGCTCGTCGGACAGGTCGAGGATCTCGTCCGGAGCGAGCTCGAGGATCGCCCGATCGAGCAGGGCCCGAGGATCGCCACCCGACCGCACCGGAACATCCCCGTAAGCGCCGATGCCGCCGACGGGGAGCTTCTCGCGTCCACCGACGAGTACCGCCGCGACGACCTCATCACCGCCGGTCGCTATATCCGCAAGAGCGGACGTAACCACCGGTGGATAGTGTTCGCCGTCGACCACGACCAACAAACGGATATCGAGACTCTCTTCCTATGGAGACCGGGGATCCATCGGTCCTGGGGAGAAGGAACGGGGTACCGGAAACCGGACCCGATGCGAGAACACTAGCGGACCGGAGCGCAGCCGAGCGGCTATCAGCCGATCGTCTTGGCTCCCTCTGGCTCCCATTCGCTAACGAACACGCGCCAGCCGGCGCTCCTCGCGCGGCAGACCCTTCTGATCTGTTCGGCGCGCGTCACAGCCTCCGGCCTCGGCACGACCACCAGCAGGGAAGGCCCTGCCCCGGCAAGAGCTACCGCGAGTCCGGCCGCTCGCAGCTCTCGATGAACCGCGGCGGTCTCGGGTTGGAGGCGGAGACGATGAGGTTCGTGGAGCTTGTCGTCCATCGCTTGGGCCAAGACGTCGGAACCGGCCCCCGTGGTCATCGCCGCCACCAGCAGGGCCGCCCTCGATGCCGTGAACTGGGCGTCGGCGAACGAAACCTCGGTCGGAAGCACGCCCCGAGCTTCGGCGGTGGAGAACCCCTCGCTCGGGACCGCGAGGATCGGCACCAAGCGCTCAGACGCCTCCATCCGGAAGAAGCGCGTTTCGTTCGAAACCCCACCCCGGTAGCAGACGACCAGGCCCCCAACGAGGGCCGGGATGACGTTGTCGGGGTGACCTTCGATGCGCGTAGCGAGGTCGACCATCTCGGATTGATGGACGGATCGATTCGAAAGGGAGCGGGCGGCGAAGAGGCCCCCCACCACGGCCGCAGCCGACGAGCCCAGGCCGGATCCGAGGGGGATGGGGTTCTTGACGCGCACCGCGTAGCCTGCGGGACGACGGCCGACATGATCGAAGAATGCGTTCATGGACCTGATCACGAGGTTGGAGTCGTCTATGGGGATGCTCTCGGCACCCTCCCCCTCGACCATGATGTCGATCGAGCTCTTGCGCGGCTCGACCTCGATCTCGAGATACATCTTCACCGCCACCCCGAGCGCGTCGAAACCGGGACCAAGGTTGGCCACCGTTGCGGGCACGAGGACCTTCACCGCGGCTGGCATCTGGCGCTCTTTATATCTCGCTTCGCTCAGTCGAGGCCGAGTTGGTCCCTGATCGGTTCGAGCTCGGCGGGAGCCTTCATCCGGTCCGGTGCCATCGCGAGAGCCCGTTCAGGGTCTTTCAGGCCGTGCCCGGTCAAGACGCACACGACCGTCGCCCCGGGATCGATCCTGCCGGCGTCGCTCATCTTGAGGAGGCCGGCGACGCACGCCGCAGAGGCCGGCTCGACGAAGATCCCCTCGGAGGCGAGCAGTTTGTAGGCATCCAGGATCTCGGCATCGCTGACCGCGGAGATCGACCCGTTCGACGCGGAAACTGCCTCGTTCGCCCCGTCCCACGACGCCGGGTTGCCGATGCGGATCGCGGTGGCGATCGTGTCCGGATCGGCCACCGCCCGACCGGTGACGATCGGGGCTGCGCCCTCGGCCTGGAAGCCGTGCATCGCAGGGGTGGTCTCGCTCCATCCGGCCTCGAGGGCCTCGCGGTAACCCTTCCAGTAAGCGGTGATGTTCCCCGCGTTCCCGACCGGGATCAGATGGAGGTCGGGTGCACCACCGAGCGCCTCGACGATCTCGAACGCCCCCGTCTTCTGGCCTTCGATCCGGTGGGGGTTGACCGAGTTCACGAGCGTGATCTCGCCCTCCTGGGCGAGTTCCTTAGTGAGGGTCAGCGCGACGTCGAAGTTCCCCTCGATCTCCACGACACGCGCGCCGTGGACCAGCGCCTGGGCCAGCTTGCCGAGGGCCACGTACCCCTCGGGGACCAGCACCGCGCACGTGAGCCCGGCCCTCGCCGCATAGGCCGCGGCCGATGCGCTGGTGTTGCCGGTCGACGCACACACGACGGCGCGCGCCCCAGCTTCGAGGGCCTTGGACACCGCGAGCGTCATGCCCCGGTCTTTGAACGAGCCGGTCGGGTTCTGGCCCTCGTACTTGAGGTAGACCTGCGCTCCGGTTCGCTCGGACAGTCTCTCCGAAGGGAGTAGTGGAGTGTCACCCTCGCCGAGCGATACCACCGGTGTCGTAGCGGAGACCGGGAGATGGGATCGGTACTTCTCGATGATGCCGGAGGGTGTCCCCGCCCCGCTCACTCCTCACCGGTCCCTTCGACCCGAAGTCTCGAGGTGATCTCTTTGACCGAGTCCAGTTTGGCCAACTCGGAGAACGTCTGCCCGTGCTGGCCCTCGGTCGCGGGGTGCGTGATGAGCGCGAGGGTGGCCTCGTCACCGGCGCCTTCCTGCCTGACGCTCGCGATCGAGACATCGTGGTTGGCGAACACACCGGCCACGGTCGAGAGCACTCCCGGCTGGTCAAGGACCGACAGAACGACGTAGTAGCGGACGCGCGTCTCGTCGTGGGGACGGATCTTGGCCCGGGAGTGATAACAGGTGCATCCGGCCGAGCGTCCTCCGGACACGATGTTGCGTGCGACCTCGACAAGGTCGCCCACGACCGCGGAGCCGGTAGGGCCACCGCCCGCTCCTCGTCCGTAGAACATCAGCTCACCCGACTCCTGGCTCTCCACGAAGACGGCGTTGAAGACATCGCGCACGGCCGCCAGAGGGTGGTTCTTCGGGACCATCGATGGATGGACCCGCGCCGCGACCTGGCCTTCGTCGATCTCGGCGACCGCGAGCAGCTTGATCTCGTAACCCAGTTCGTGAGCCGCGACGATGTCGCTCGCCTTCACTGCGCTGATCCCTTCGCGTTCGACGTCGCTCGCCACCACCCGGGCGTTGAACGCCAGCGACGCGAGGATCGCGAGCTTGGCGGCGGCGTCATAACCCTCGATGTCGGCCGAGGGGTCCATCTCCGTGTAGCCGAGCCGTTCGGCCTCGGCGAGAGATTCGGCGAACGACTCGCCGGTCTCGGACATGCGCGTGAGGATGAAGTTGGTCGTACCGTTCACGAGGCCCATGACCCGGCGCACCCGGTCACCTGCAAGGGACTCCTTCATCGGCCGGATGATCGGGATGCCTCCGGCCACGGATGCTTCGAACAGGAGATCCACCCCCGCCTCCTCGGCCGCGTCCATCACTTCCTTGCCGAGGGTCGACAACAGCTCCTTGTTCGCCGTCACCACGTGTTTCTTGTTCTTGAGGGCCGCGAGGATCAGATCCTTCGCCGGCTCGATGCCGCCGATCGCTTCGACGACGACATCGATGTCGGGATCGTTCACAACCTCCCACGGGTCGGTGGTCCACTTCTCGGCCGGGAGGCTCACCTCGCGTTCCTTGGTGAGGCTCCGCACCGCGATGCGGGCGATCTCGAGATCGGCGCCGGCTCGCATGCTGAGGTCGGGGGCGTGGTCGATCAGGATCCGGGCGGTCGCTCCGCCCACGATCCCGCATCCCAAGAGTCCGACCTTCACTGTGCTGCTCATCACTTCTCCTGATCCATCGCTGACGTCTCGGGAATTGTATTGGCACGGCCCGTAAGACCAGTCGTAGGCTCTTCCGATGCCCGAACTTCCCGAGCTAGAGGCGCTGGCCGAGCGGATGACGGATGTGCTTCAGGGCTGCGCAGTGGAGAGCGCAGACGTCCTCGGGTTCTCAGCGCTCAAGACGTTCGAGATAAACCCCGAGGAGCTCGAAGGCAAGATCGTCGCGGGTGTCTCGCGCCGGGGGAAGTACCTGGACATATCGCTCCCGCCGTTGCGGGTCTTGATCCACCTGTCACAAGGTGGCCGGGTCGACATCGAGGCCCCGCCCAAGTCGACGAAGCCCCGGGGATCGGTCGTGAGGCTCAGGTTCGACGGCGCCCCCTCGATCCTCATCAAGGAGTTCGGCACCGAACGGAAGGCCGCGTGGTGGGTCCTGAGGGAGGGAGAGATCGGCCCCCTCGAAGGACTCGGACCGGAGCCCTTCGACGATGCGTTCGAGGAGCTCGTGATGCGGGGAACCGATCGCCGGCAGCTCCACACATTCCTCAGACATCAGCGGACGGTGGCGGGCATCGGGCGAGGCTTCGCCGACGACATCCTGCATGCGGCAAAGCTCTCCCCCTACGCGAAGCTGTCGAGCCTGGATGAGGACCCGCGCCGGACGCTACTGAACGCCACCAGGAAGGTGCTGACGGCCGCGACCGAGCGCGAGCGAGAACGGACCGGGGGCCTGCCACCGAAGATGGGCGACCGCTTCACGATCCACAACCACTTCGGCGAGCCCTGTCCTCGCTGCGGAACGAAGCTCGAGCACGTGTCCTACGAATCACGCGAGGTCGTTTACTGCCCGGTCTGCCAAACGGGAGGCAAGGTCCTCGCCGACCGGCGGATGTCTCGATTGCTTAAGTAAGAGAGCTGCCGTCCAGGCGCCGGTCGAGGCGCAAGAGGTCGTAGTCCGTCTCGCGCTCGACGATCTCGATCGCTTCGCCATTCCACACCATCACGACCGCCGGGCGCGGGACCCGGTTGTAGTTGGACGCCATCGAGAACGTGTACGCGCCGGTGGCCGGGATGCACACGAGATCGCCCACCGCAGTGTCGGCTGGGAGATGGACGTCGTGGATCAGCACATCCCCTGACTCGCAGTGCTTTCCGGACAGCGTGACCCGCGGCCCCTTGGGCGCATCCATGCGCTCCGCGAGGAACGCTTCGTACCGAGCTCCGTAGAGCGCGGGACGGATGTTGTCCGACATCCCACCGTCTACGGAGACGTACGTCCGCACGCCGGGGATCTTCTTGATCGTTCCGACGCGGTAGAGGGTCACTGCGGCCGAGCCGACGATCGAACGCCCCGGCTCGGCGAACAGCTCCGGGACCTCCAAACCGTTGGCCTTGAACTCACGCTCGACCGCGGCGCGGATGCGGTCCCACGAGCCGACGGGGTCGGGGGTCATCTCGTCCTCGTTGTGGGCGATCCCCAGACCTCCGCCGAGGTTTAGCTCGGCTGCGGTGAAATCGAGCTCGTCGCGGGCGCGGGCGAGGAACGTCGCCAGACGCTTGACGGCGAGATCGAAGGCAGACATCTCGAAGATCTGGGAACCGATATGAACGTGGATCCCAACCACGTTGCATGCCTTCAGCTGAAGCGCTCGCTTCAACGCGTCCATCGCGACGCCACCTTCGAGTCCGAAGCCGAACTTCGAATCCTCCTGGCCGGTCTGCACGAACTCGTGCGTGTGAGCCTCAACGCCCGGTGTCACGCGCAGGAGCAGGTCGGAGGTCGCGCCGATGGCCTCGATGCGGTCGAGCTCGTCGAGGGAATCCACCACGATGCGACCAACGGCGAAGTCCTTGGCCTGCTGGAGTTCGGCCGAGGACTTGTTGTTGCCGTGGAAGACGATGTTTTCGGTCGGAAAGCCTGCGGCGGTCGCAGTTTCGAGCTCCCCGCCGGTGCAGACGTCGAGACCGAGTCCGAGCTCGGCAAGCAGTTCACAGATGGCGACACAGCAGAGGGCCTTGCCGGCGTAGAAGACGTGGTCGGCCCCAAGCGCCTTGCCATAAGCGCGGGCCCTCGCCTCGAACGTGGCGCGATCCAGCACGACCAGGGGCGTCCCGTAACGATCGGCGAGCTCGCCTGCGGGCAGACCACCGATCTCGAGGCGGCCGGAAACCTCGCGGGCGGTATCAGGCAAGATCTCTCTCATCGGTAAAGGGTAACGACTTAAGGAAGCGCGGAGATCTCCCCCTCGAACACCAGCACGCACCCACCGCCGACACGAACCCGTCCGGCCTCGGCCACGACGTGGATGTGGGACTCCCGTCCCATCTCGACGCCCTGGATCACTTCGAACTCGATCGGTCCGAGGCGGTCCGCGAGGTAGATGCCGAGCGATGCTGCCGCCGAGCCGGTAGCCGGATTCTCCGGCACGTTCACCTCCGGGAAGAATCCGCGAGCCCTGATCGTTCCGGCGCCGACGGCAGTGAAGCAGTACGCCCCCATCCCGGGCAGAGCGCGCATGTGCTCGACGTTCGGCGAAGCCGCGCCGAGCGCCGCGAGGTTGCGCACGGGCACTATCAACTGGTCGAGACCGGCCGAGGACACGGCCGGGTACAACTGTCCGTGACGACCGATCTCGCGCGCTTCGAGGATCAAGTCGTCTTCGCGCAGCCCAACGGCTCCGGCAATCGTGGCCCCGACCCCGAGGTCGCCGTCCCTCAGGTCCGCTCGTGCGGTTCCGGTCCGCTCGAACCAGAGCCGCTCGCCATCGACCTCTACCGGCGTCTCTCCCGCGCGGCTTCGCTGGATCAGGCGGTTGCCGGCGACCATGCCGAGGTGCCGCATGGCCCAACACGTGCCGATCGTCGGATGGCCTGCGAACGGCAGCTCTTCGCTCGGGGTGAAGATGCGGACGTCGTAACCCCCCGCATCGGCCGAGGTGACGAACGTCGTCTCCGACAGGTTCATCTCTTTGGCGATGGTCTGCATCTGTTCCGTCGACAGACCATCCGCCTCGGGGAACACCGCGAGCGGGTTCCCCAGGTAAGGGGTATCCGTGAACACGTCGAGCTGAAGGAAACGCACCGCTACATGCTCTCGGGCGCGCCGACTCCGAGGAGCGACAACGCATCTGCGATGACGTTCTTCGTCGCGACGCACAAAGCGAGCCGGGCCGAGGTGAGATCCGCATCGTCGGTCACGACCTTGCAGTCCCGGTAGAAGGAAGTGAACGTGGATGCGAGGCCCTCGATGTAGTGCGTGAGCCTCTGCGGCGCCCGCATGTGAGCGGCCTCGGGGATGACGTCCTCGTAGGTCGCGAGGGCGCGCATCAGATCGTCCTCCGAATCGTGCACCAGCCTCTCGAGCGGAGCCGAACCGACATCCACCGTCGCACCCTCGCCGGTCGCCTTCCTGAGGATCGAACAGATGCGCGCGTGCGCATACTGAACGTAGAACACCGGGTTCTCGGGGGCCTGCTCGCGCGCGAGGTTGGGATCGAAATCGAGTGGCGCCTCCATCGAACGCTGCAGGAACATGTACCGCGCTGCGTCGGGCCCCACGTCATCGATGAGTTCCTCGAGCGGCACGACGACGCCAGCGCGCTTGGAAGCCTTGACCGCCTCACCGCCCCTCAGCAACGACACCACCTGGACTATCGAGACCTCGACCCGGTCCCGCTCGAGACCGAGCGCCTCGACGGCTGCGAGGAAACGAGCGATCGAGCCGTGATGGTCGGGCCCCCAGAGGTAGAGCAAACGATCGAACCCGCGCCCGAACTTGTCGAGCACGTAAGCCGCATCGGCCGCCAGGTAGGTCGGGGTTCCGTCCGAGCGGACCAGCACCCGGTCCTTGTCGTCCCCGAGGTCCGAGGACCGGAACCAGACCGCGCCGCCCCGTTCGTAGACGTGACCGCTCGCCCGCAGGGATCCGATCGCCGCGTCCACCGAGCCGGTGTCGTGAAGGGTCTTCTCCGAGAACCAGACATCGAACGTGGTGCCGAACCTCTCGAGCGTTGCCCGCATCTGATGCAGCATCTTGGCGAGCGCGAACTCGCCCAGCCGGGCGTTCCGGTCCTCTGCGGGGGCATCCACGAGCTCATCGCCGATGTCGTCAGAGATCTCCTTAACGACGTCGATCAGGTAGTCACCCTGGTATCCGTCTTCCGGCACGCCGGCCTCTCTGCCGTGCAACTGGAGGTACCGCGCGCCGACCGATTCGCCGAAGAGCCTGATCTGACGCCCCGCGTCGTTGATGTAGAACTCGCGCGTCACGTCGTGTCCAGTGGCGCCGAGCAAACTTGCGATCGCGTCGCCGACCGCCGCGTGGCGACCGGAAACAACGTTCACGGGTCCGGTCGGATTTGCGGAGACGTACTCGACATTCACCTTCTCGCCGGCCCCGACATCCGACCGCCCGAAACCGGAACCGGGGGTGGCCGCGCGCGTGACCACCTCATGGAGCCACTTCGGAGAGAGATGGAAATTAAGGAACCCGGGTCCGGCGACCGCTACGCTCCGGATGATGTCCGACTCCGGCAGGCGCTCCACGATCGCGTCGGCGAGGGCCCGCGGATCGCCGCCTTCACTCGCAACCAGCGCGACGTTGGTCGCCCAGTCGCCGTGCTCCTTGCG
>JAENWQ010000131.1 GCA_016649855.1 Actinomycetota bacterium
GCAAGCGCGAGCTGATCATCGTGTCGGGGTTCAACGTGTTCCCTTCGGAGGTCGAGGCAGCGCTGCTCAAGGATCCTCGAGTCTCAGAGGCCGCCGTGGTCGGAGTGCCTCACGCTTACACCGGCGAGGGAGTGAAGGCTTACGTCGTGTTGAAGGACGGTGCCGAGGCCACCGCCGAAGAGATCGCGGACATGTGCAAGGGGTACCTCGCCCGCTTCAAGTGCCCCGAGACCGTTGAGATCGTTGATGAGTTCCCGCACCTCGAGAACGGGAAGGTCCTCAAGCGCGTTCTGCACGACCGGAGCGGTAGCGGCCGGCACACCTGATGTGCTCGAGCGCGTCCGGGCGAAGGATCCTGAGCTTCCTGCCCCTGTAGTCCACGAGACCGTCACGCCGGAACGTGCGAAGCGTCTTGCACGCACTCTCGCGGCACATCCCCGCCAGTCGTCCGAGATCCGCCTGGGCGAGGGGCATCTCGACGTCGATGCCGGAGCCGCTGGCGTCGCCCATCATGCGCGCGAGGTCGAGGAGCCTACCTGCGAGCCGCGCCGGGACCTCGGACGCGGCGCGCTCCATGGCGGCTTCGGAGCACCACCGCAGACGGCCGGCCAGCATCCGAGCGAGGGCCAGGGCTCCGGCGGGATCGCTGCGGAGAACCTCGAGGAAGAGACCGGCGTCGAGTCCGGCCACGCGCGAGCGTGTCGCCGCGGAGCAATCGGTCGGGTGCCCGGTTCCGTCGAGCGCGGCGATCTCGCCGACCGTTTCGCCCGGGAGCGCGAGCCCGACGATCGTCTCCTCGCCCTCGGCGTCGCGTGCGGTGAGCTTCAGGACCCCGGCCTCGATCAAGTGCACCCGCTCCGGTTGGTCCCCCGCCATGTGCAGGAGGTCGCCCGGAGCGAGGACCCGCTCGACGGATCGCGCCAGGAGGCGGTCTCGGGACCGTGGGGCGAGCTCATCTAGTAACGGCGTAGAGGTCATAGCGTCGCCTCCTGGGATCGGGTCGGTGTGGGACATAAGCTAACATTTAGTCCAGATGACGTCAATTAACCTCGGTTGGCCTTAGATAGCATGGGGTTCCATACGTTGGCATGCAAAACAGAGTGCGCCCCGCTAAGACGGGGCGCACGCGAAGATGGCACCGATGCCACTCTTTGCCACGGCCCCCGGCCGCACCGCCCTGCGGTTTGCCCTGATCCTGCTGCCGGGGGTCGCGTTCGTCGCGCTGCTGTTTTACGGCCTGGCCCAGACGGGCGGCCCACCCGCCCCGGGAGACGACGCCCCCGGGTTCGAGGCGCCCCTGCTCGAGGGTGCCGGAACGCTGTCGCTCGCGGGGCTGGAGGGGAAGCCTGTCGTCCTCAACTTCTGGGCGTCGTGGTGCGTGCCGTGCAAGGATGAGGCCCCCTGGTTCAAGAAGGCGCACGCCCGATACGGCGACCGGATCCATTTCGTCGGCGTCGACATCCACGACGCGCGCTCGGATGCGATCGCGTTCGTCGATGAGTACGGCCTCGAGTATCCGAGCGTGCGGGATCTCGACGGCCGTATCGAGGGTGACTACGGGCTGACCGGACAGCCGGAGACGTTCCTCATCGACGCCGAAGGGACGATCGTGGAGCACGTGCCGGGAGCGCTCTCGGATGAGGCCACGCTGATGGGCCTTCTCGAGGACCTCGCAAGCTGATGGCCGATCCGAACGTTGCGATCGCGTTCGGTGCCGGGGTCGTGTCGTTCCTCTCACCTTGCGTCCTGCCCCTGGTGCCGGGCTACCTCTCTTACATGTCGGGCATCGGTGTGGCCGAGAACACCGGCGCACGCCGTGCCTTCAAGACGGGTTCGGTGGCGGTCGCCTTCGTCCTGGGATTCACGCTCGTGTTCGTCGCTCTCGGCGCGACCGCCACGCGCCTCGGCTCGTTCCTACGAGACAACGAGACGCTCCTCACGCGTGTCTCCGGGGTCTTGATCATCGTCCTCGGGCTCGTGTTCATGGGCGCGCTCCCCAAGCTCTCCTTCCTCTACAGGGAGGCCCGGTTCCACCCGAGTCCCAAAGCGGGCTTGTCGGGGAGCGTGCTGCTCGGCGTCGCGTTCGCCTTCGGATGGTCTCCGTGTATCGGCGCAACACTGGGGGCCGTCCTCGCGATGGCTGCCGGCAGCAGCTCACAGGGCGGAGCGGGCGAAGGAGCCATGCTGCTGGCGTTCTACTCGCTCGGGCTCGGGCTCCCGTTCATCATCGCCGGACTCGGTGTTTCGCGTCTCACCGGCGCGGTGCGGTGGCTGCGGCGCCACACGCGGGTCGTCAACCTGGTCAGCGGCGGGCTGCTGGTCGTGGTCGGGATCCTGTTCGTCACCGACCAGATGTTCTGGATCGCCATCTGGATGCAGAACAACCTCGATTTCCTCCCGATCGTCTAACGGGGGGAGAGACCAAAAGGGCAGGTAGATGCCCAGTTTGTCGTTTGTGAGAACAATCACAAGCCCGGTTAGGATGCATCCCCCATGCCGAACCGCGCGATCCCCGATGCGACCGTCGCCCGTCTGCCCGTCTACCTGAGGGCGCTCCTCGAGCTGGCCGAGGGCGGCGAGATGACCGTGTCGAGTGAAGACCTCGCGAACTTGGCTGGGGTCAACGCCGCCAAGGTGCGCAAGGACCTCTCCTATCTCGGCTCTTACGGGACCCGGGGCGTGGGATACGACGTCGAGTACCTCCTCTACCAGATCACGCGCGAGCTCGGATTGACCCAGGATTGGCACACTGCGATCGTCGGCATCGGGAACCTCGGGCGCGCGCTCGCCTCGTACAAAGGGTTCTCCGAGCGTGGTTTCCGGATCGCGGCGCTGTTCGACGTCGACGAGAAAGTCATTGGCGAGGAGGTCGGTGGGCTGATCGTCAGGCACCTCGACGAGCTGAAGGACATCGTCACCGACGACCGCATCGCGATCGGGATCGTCGCTACCCCTCCCCAGAACGCGCAAGAGGTCGCCGAGCGTCTCGTGGACGCGGGGGTCAAGAGCATCCTCAACTTCGCCCCTGCCGTGGTGAATGTGGCCCCGGACGTGAACGTGCGCAAGGTCGACCTCTCGATCGAGCTCCAGATCCTCTCGTTCCACCTCCAGCGGACCCAGGCGATCGCCTCGGCTCGCGAGGCGAACCGCCAGTTGGGGGGCTAACGGAACGTGACGACGACCTCGTTGGTCGTGGTGGGTATCAACCACAAGACCGCGCCCGTTGCTCTCCTCGAGAAGCTTGCCATCTCGCAGGAAAGGTTGCCGAAGGCCCTTCACCAGCTCGGCACTTTCGAGCACATCGCCGAAGGCGCGATCCTCTCGACCTGTAACCGCATCGAGGTCTACGCCGCGGTCACCAAGTTCCACGGCGGCGCGCAGGACATGCGGAACTTCCTGTCCGAGTTCTGCCACGTCGCGCCCGAGGAATTCGACGACCTTCTGTACACGTATCACGACGAAGGCGCCGCGCGGCATCTGTTCCGCGTGACGGCCGGGATCGATTCGATGATCGTCGGTGAGTCTGAGATCCTCGGTCAGGTGCGGCGTTCGTTCCAGGCCGCAACCGAGGAAGGCACCGCGTTCAGGATCCTCGGCAGCGCGTTCCGGCGGGCGCTCCGGGCCGGCAAGCGGGCGAGGACCGAGACCGAGATCGCACGTAACCCCGTTTCGGTATCGTCGGCCGCCGTCGAACTTGCCCGGCGGGCGTTCGGCTCCCAAGGCACGCTCTCGGGCAAGCGGGTGACGGTCGTGGGGGCCGGGAAGATGGGCCGCCTTGCGGTCAAGGCCCTGAGATCCGCCGGCGTCGGCGAGGTTTCGGTGGTCAACCGATCCGAAGAACGGGCCGCGGCGCTGGCCGAAGCGTTCGGGGTCGAGCCTCGGCCGCTGGAAACCCTGGTCGAGGATCTGGCCGCGGCCGACATCGTGATCTCCTCTACCACTGCTCCCGGCATCGTGATCGATCAGGCCCTGGTTCGCTCGGCCTTCGAGGGTCGCCCCGACGACAAGCCCCTCTTCATCGTCGACATCGCGGTTCCCCGGGATGTCGAGCCGGAGGTAGGAGACATCCCCGGCGTCGTGCTGAGGGATATCGAGGATCTTCGGGGCGTGGTCGATTCCAACCTCGGCGGTCGCTTGAGTCAGGTCGCCGGGGTCGAGAAGATCATCGCCGAAGAGCTCGAGGCCTTCGCCCATTGGGAAAGATCCTCGGAGAGCGCGCCGGTTGCGACCGCCCTCGTCGAGCGAGGCGAGGAGATCAGGCGGACGGAGCTCGGCCGGATCGCCACCCGGCTCCGGGACCTCACCCCAGATCAGCGAGTCGCGGTCGAGCAACTGACCCAGAGGATCATCGCCAGGTTCATCCATTCGCCACTCGAGAACGTCAAGAACCTCGGCGATCCCGAGCAGCGCAACGCTCACCTCGCAGCCCTGCGAGAGCTCTTCGAACTCGATCATCCACCCGAGTGATGCCGGGACTCGGATGCCTCGCCTACTTCTAGCCACGCGCGGCTCCAAGCTGGCGCTGAGGCAGGCCGAGATCGTGGCATCGCTCATCACGTCGGCTCATCCCGGGGTAACGATCGACGTGCGCGTCGTGAAGACGACCGGGGACAAGGACGCCCGACCGTTCGCTCAGATCGGAGGCAAAGGGCTGTTCACCTCCGAGGTCGAGCGCGATGTCGCCGAGGGCCGCGCTGATCTCGCGGTTCACTCTGCGAAGGACCTCACCGCCGCGGTGGCGCCCGGTTGCGTGATCGCCGCCGTCCCGGTTCGCGAACGGGTCGAGGACGTGATCGTCGGTGGAACCGGTTCGGCACAAGAACGTCTGTCGAACATCGCCCCCGGAGCCCGCATCGGAACCTCCTCGATCCGTCGTCGAGCCCTGCTCGCCGAGACCCGCCCCGATGTCGACGCGGTTGAGTTCAGGGGCAACCTCGATACCCGGCTGAGGAAGATCTCGGAGGGCGTCGTGGACGGAGCGGTGCTGGCGGCCGCGGGGATCGCTCGCCTGGGGATGTGGGAGGCGGCCGACCCCGCTCCGCTCGAACCCACGTGGTGGGTCCCTCCACCGGGACAGGGCGCGCTCGCGATCGAGACCCGGGAAGACCATACCGGCGTCATCGAGTTGCTGTCGGTCCTCGACGATCCGGAGGCCAGGGCCACGCTCGAGGCCGAGCGTGCGTTCTCGGCCCGGTTGGAAGGTGGCTGCTCGGTACCACTCGGGTGCTTCGCCCAGGTGGTTGGCGAGCGCCTGGTGGTAACCGGATACCTCGGCCACCCATCGGGCACCCACTCGATCAGGGACCGCATCTCCGGGGGCCTGTCCGACGCCCGGGACATCGGCGTCGAGCTCGCCGAAGCGATCATCGCCGGCGGAGGCGACGACATCCTCGAGGAACTCGAAGGATCCGATACCCGCGCTCCCGGTTCCGGAACGTGACGCGACTGGACGGTCTGCGCGTGGTGGTGACGAGTTCTACGCCGGCCGCATCCGAAGTCTCCGACCTCCTCGATGATCGAGGCGCGGTCGTCGTTCCGCTCCCGGTGTTCGAGATCGCGGAGCCGTCGTCGTGGGGTCCGCTCGACGACGCGCTCGAGCGGCTCGATGAGTTCGCCTGGCTCCTCTTCACGAGCCGGAACGGGGTAGAGGGGTTCACAGGTCGTCTCGGCGACCGGGTTCTCCCGGATGACCTCAAGACCGGCGCGGTCGGCGCGGCGACGGCGGAAGCTCTCGAACGATCGCGGATGACCGCCGACTTCATCCCCCGGGTATTCACCGGGGCCGACCTCGTCGCGGGACTCGGCGGACCGATCGGGCGCGTGCTCCTCGTCCGTGTGGAAGATGGTCCTCCGGCGACCCCCGAAACTCTGCGAGCCCGTGGTTGGGACGTCGCCGAGGTCGCCGCGTACCGCAACGCCCCCCTCGATCCTTCACCTGATGAGGCTGCGGCGGTTCGAGCCGGGGACTTCGACGCGGTGACGCTGATGAGCCCCTCGGCTGCCCGCGGCTTCGCCCGGGTCATGGCCGGTGGGCCCCTGCCCGAGAGCGCGCTGGTGGCCTGCATCGGGCCCAGCACGGCCCGTGGAGCCACCCAAGCCGGGCTGCGGGTCGACGTCGTGGCTGCCAGCCACACCGCGGAGGGCCTGGTCGAGGCCCTGGCCGGCGCGTTGGAGAGGTCGCGGGAGGTGGGACCATAGTGGGCATGTCGTTCCCCGCAACCAGGCTCAGGCGTTTGAGGAGCTCGGAGGCCCTGCGCCGGGCCTTCGCCGAGACGTCCCTCGATCCGGGGGACCTGATCGCGCCGCTGTTCCTCAAGGAAGGCATCCGGGAGCCCGTTCCGATCGCCTCTATGCCCCGTCAGTACCAGCACACGATCGAGTCGCTGGTGAAGGAAGCGCGCTCTCTGGCATCGAAGGGCGTCGCCGGCATGATGCTCTTCGGTATCCCCGAGCACAAGGATCCCGAGGGGACCGAGGCGTGGAACGCCGGGGGGATCACCCAGCGCGGCATCCGGGCCCTCAAAGATGAGCTGGGCGACGAGGCTCTCGTGATCGCCGATCTCTGTCTGTGCGAGTACACCGACCACGGTCATTGCGGGATCCTCAAAGGCGACACCGTCGACAACGATCCAACGATCGAGGCCTACGGACAGGTCGCGGTATCTCAGGCTGAGGCGGGCGCCGACCTCGTCGCTCCCTCCGGGATGATGGATGGACAGGTCCGCGCGATCCGCTCCGCGCTCGATTCTTCGGGGAAGGAGATGACGCCGATCCTCGCCTACTCGACGAAATTCGCGTCGGCGTTCTACGGCCCGTTCCGCGACGCGGCCGAAGGCGCCCCTCGCTTCGGCGACCGGCGCTCCTACCAGGAGGATCCCGCCAATCTGGAAGAGGCCGTGCGCGAAGCGCTGCTCGATGTTGAAGAGGGTGCTGATGCGCTGGTCGTGAAGCCCGCCACCTCCTACCTCGATGTGGTGAGGGCTGTGAAGGAGGCGACGGGGTACCCGCTCGTCGCGTACAACGTCTCGGGCGAGTACTCGATGTTGCTTGCGGCTGCGGAGAAGGGGTACCTCGACGAACGTGCCGCGACCCTCGAGGTCCTCACTTCGATCCGGCGCGCGGGCGCGGATCTCGTGCTGACCTACCACGCGAGCAAGGCGGCTGAGTGGCTGGCCTAGATCCACGCACCACGGATGCCAGTCACAAGCTGTTCGCCGAAGCGTTGTCTCTGATGCCCGGCGGCGTGAACTCTCCGGTGCGCGCGTTCGGATCGGTTGGATCGGAGCCCTTCTTCGTCAGGAGCGCGGCCGGAGCCGAGATCACCGACGTCGATGGGAACACCTACGTTGATCTCGTTCAGTCATGGGGTGCTCTTCTGTTCGGCCACGCTCATCCCGCCATCGTCGAAGCAGTCACCGGAGCCGCTCGGAAAGGGACCTCGTTCGGAACCCCCAGCGAGCTCGAGGTCGAGCTTGCGCGACTGGTGATCTCGATGGTGCCGGGCGCCGACAAGGTGCGGTTCGTGTCGTCCGGGACCGAGGCCGCGATGACGTGCGTCCGTCTCGCCCGCGGCGCTACCGGTCGCAACAAGATCATCAAGTTCGCCGGTTGCTATCACGGCCATCTCGACGCGTTGCTGGTCGAAGC
>JAENWQ010000124.1 GCA_016649855.1 Actinomycetota bacterium
CGGCGCCGGCGATCCCGACCGCGATCCCGAGATTCTTTAGCAGCTCGCCGTTCTTTCCGATCATTCGCAGTAGGAGCTCCTCGCCCGGCTCACCACCGGCCAGAGGCACGATCGGCTGGCTGTAGAGCACCATCCGTCCTTCGTCGAGAGCGTCCCGGATATGGCCGAGCCAGGTCAGCGCATCCAACTCCCGCCGGGCGCGCATGCGCTCGGCCGTTTCCTCGGTGGCGTCTCGGAAGACGACGACCACCCCGCCGCCGCCGACCGCCTCGAGCGGGGCGGCGGAGTAGGCGACCGGGAAGATCGTGCCGTCCTTGCGCGTGAACGCGTCTTCGGCCTTGCGAAACGGGCGGCCGTAGGAGCGCATCTGGCAGAGCTCGCACTCCACGGCGGGGAACGCCGAGCCGTCAGCGTGCTGGTGATGAATCGCTTCGTGCATCAGCTTGCCGCTCAACTCCGCTTCGGTGAATCCGAGCATCCGCGACGCCGACGCGTTCATGTACATCAGACGGCCGTTACTGTCGAGCACGTACAGACCCTCCGCCATGCTCTCCATCACCGCCTGGCGAAACTCCTCGGCGTCCCGTCGGTCGCTGATGTCGACCGCGACCGCCCCTACTCCGATGGTCTCCCCACGGACGCGGACCGGGTAGTAGGTGCCCAGTAACGTGCGGACCTGTCCCGGCGCGTCCGCGCGCACGAGATGCACCTCCTGGTTGACCACCGCCTCGCCGGTGTCTAGGACCTGCTTGAAGGATGGCCCGATCTGAGGCCAGATCCCGGGCACCGCATCCGCAATCGGGAGGCCGATCTGATCCTCCATAGGGGCTCCGCTGATCGCGGCCAGCGTCTCGTTGATCCATTGGACACGAAAGTCACGGTCCACGAACACCAGGCCGACCGGCGCGGCCGATTGCAGCGTTTCCAGCAGGCCCAGCGACTCTGCCGCTCGCCGCTCGACCCCGACGTCCCGGATCACCGCGGTGACCAGCACGCCCTGATCGGTCTCAAGCGAGCTCAAGCTAATGTCGGCCGGGAACTCGCTGCCGTCCTGTCGGCGGCCCCAGAGATCAAGCTCTGTGCTCATCGGACGAGATCCTGGCACAGGGAAGAAGCCGGCCCGATGCTTGCGATGAGGGTCCTGAAAACGCTCGGGCATCAACATCTCGACCGAGGACCCGACCAGCACCTCGCGCGAGTACGCAAACAGCCGCTCACACTCGGTATTGGCGAGCTGGATGATCCCCTCATCGTCGACGACGACCATCGCGTCGGGCGCGGACTCCAGCAACCCGCGGTACTGCTCCTCCGCCCGCTTGCGATCAGTGATATCAACCGCAACCGCGACGCCGCCGACGATGTCGCGATCGCCAGCTCGGACCGGACCAAGCTCCACCAGATACCAGCGCCTCCCGTCCGTCGACGCGACCTCCAGCGAGCATGTCTCGCCCTTCAGCGCGGCGCAATACAGCGGCTCATAGACCTCCCACTGCTCCGGGGGGAGCGCGTCGGCCGCCAGTCGCCCCTCCAGACCCTGCGAGCTGAGACCAGCAAGCGCCGGGCCACGAGCGATGACGTAGCGGGACTCGGTGTCAAACACCAGCACCGCACGCGCGTTAGGCAAGGCCGCGAAACTGGCGAGCGCAAGCGTCTCGAGGCGCGAGTCAAAGCTGTAGGCGTCCGACATCAGTCCCCCCATCATTGCTTCAATCGGGGTGTAACCAAATAATAGTAACGGATGCTACTTGAGTCTCCGCGAAAACGTGGGATTAGAGCCCAAACAGGCGGGTGAAATCCGGCTGAAAAGGCAGGAGCCCCTCCACTCTCGGTTGTGCGAACAGCCGAGAAAAAGGAGGAGCCCCTTGCTGCCCGACTCTATGACGGTGCGACTGCACTTGCACCGGATTCGCGTGGTTGAAGTCGTAGCCGATCTCCCCGAGCGCCTCGAGGTTGTGATCCGAGATCTGCGCTCGGGGGTGCGTTGTCCGTTCTGTGGGTTCAGAACCACCAAGGTGCATGAGACGAGAGCAACGAAGATCAAGGATCTCCCGGTCAGCGGGCGGAAGGTGACCCTGATCTGGCTGCGCCGACGCTTCTCCTGCACCAGTTGCGGCGAGCGCCATACCGAGACCCATCCCACGATCGAGAACAGGATGACCACCCGCCTGGCGCGGGCGATCGTCAAGGACGCGACCCAGCTGTCGATCACCGAGATAGCCCGTCGCTACGGTCTGTCGTGGGACACCGTCATGACCATAGTGAAGGCCTGGTCCGGGCGACTCGGGGACCATCGCCGCAAGAAGCCGTGCCCCGTGTTGCTGGTCGATGAGGTCTCGCTTCGGCGCCGGCACCGCTACGTCACTCAGATCCTCAACGGCGAGACCGGAGAGCTCCTGGCAACCATCCCGCAGCGCGATGCACGGGCCCTGTCGAGCTTCTTTGCCGCCCAGGGTCACCGGTGGTGCCGAAAGGTCAAGGTCATCGTCACCGACGGATCCCCGAGCTACCGGGTCGCGGTCGAGGCCCACGTCGGCCACGCCACCCACGTGCTCGATCGCTTCCATGTCGTGCGCTGGTTCGCGAGTGGACTGATCGAGGTGCGCCGGCGGGTGCAACGCGGAGAACCCGGGCAGTCGCCGGTGTTCTCGCCGGTGATCTTCCGCACCCGTTACCTGCAACTGGCCCGAGCCGAGCACCTCGATGGTGATCAGTTCGGGCGTCTCGCGCTTGGCCTCACCGAAGACCCCGAATTGCTGCATGCGTGGAGACTGTTGCAGCAGCTCTACGGGATCTACGACGCCCGGGATGAAGCCGAGGCCAAGGACCGGATCGAAGCTTTCGTGCGGTCGTGGGACGAGACCCAGATCCCCGAGTTCCGAAGCGTCTTGAAGGCGCTCACCCAGTGGCTCCCGGAGATCCTCGCGTTCCATCAGTGCGACGGCATCAGCAACGGTCGGCTCGAAGGGACCAACAATAAGGTCGGAGTCCTGAAAAGGATCGCTTACGGGTTCGTCAACGTCGACAACTTCGGCTCCAGAGCTTTGCTGTGGTGTCCGGGGGTGGCATCATGAACGTGCCGAGCGTGGTGGGGTCATCCCACGAAATCGCGGAGAGCCGAGAAGAGCATCTGTGGATCCCAAAGAACCGCTGGTCAGAGGGCGAATCGGAGTTTTGGTACCGCTCAGGTTGCCTGAGGTCTGACCGCGCTTTGCGCGGCGTTGGACCTACATGGTTCGATGGACACGCCGGGTTGAGCTTCGCGTAGGCCGGCTGGGATCGTTCAGCCGGGAGGCCTCGCCGCTCCGCGTTGGATGAGCCCGGACTCATAGGCGAACACGACCGCTTGCACGCGGTCCCGGCAGTCGAGCTTTGCCAGGATGTGGGCCACGTGCGTTTTCACAGTTCCTTCGCTCACGTAGAGCTTCTCTGCGATCTCCCTATTCGATAGCCCGCGTGCCATGTTTTCGAGTACCTCTGCCTCGCGCGCTGTCAAACGGTCGAGCTCGGGTGTCGCCGGGGGATTGGGGGATGGCTCAGATAGGAACCGTTCGATCAGCCGCTGCGTGGTCGAAGGCCCCAGAAGGGAATCCCCGGACGCGACGACGCGTACCGCTCGAATCAGCTCTTCGGGGGAATCGGTCTTGAGCAGGAACCCCGAGGCCCCGGCCTTCAGCGCGGCGTAGACGTTTTCGTCAAGACCATAGGTGGTCAGCACCAGGACCTTGGGGGGCGCCGTTCCGCCGGTGATCCTTCTGGTTGCCTCGATCCCGTCCACGCTGGGCATCCGGATATCCATCAGGACCACATCTGGGTGGACCGCTTCGACCTGCGCAATGGCCTCTTCTCCGTCGGAGGCCTCCCCAATAACTTCGATGTCCCCCTGGGCGTCGAGGATCATCCGCAGTCCGCTCCGGACCACGCTCTGATCGTCGGCGACCAGAACCCTGATCATCGTGCCAGCGGGAAAACCGCCCGCAAGATCCAGCCTCCGGATGGATCCGGTCCGGCCTGAAGCCGGCCTCCGAAGACGGCGAGGCGTTCACGCAAGCCTGCCAGCCCCCGTCTGCTCCCTCGTCCGTGGGTTCCGGCGATGCCGTCGTTGGACACCTCCACCTCCAACTCATGCTCCCGATAGCCGAGCATCACGCGGATCCGCGACGAAGAGGCATGCTTGACCGCATTCGTCAGGCCTTCCTGGACAACCCTGAAGGCCGAGAGCTCGAGGGCCGCGGGCAACTGACGCTGGTCGCCCTTGATCTCCAGTTCCACAGACGCGCCGGCAGCGCGGGTCCTTTCGACGAGTTGCTGGAGGTCTCCCAGCGATGGCTGCGGTTCTCTGGAGGTTTCCGGTTCGCCGCGCACCAGGCCGAGGAGTGTGCCCATCTCGCCGATCGCTTCCTGTCCCGTCCGTCGGATCCATCTGAGGGCTTCGCGTGCGCGCTCCGGGTCTTGCTCGAGGATCTGCTCGGCCGCACCTGCCTGCAGGACCAGCACACCGAGGTTGTGCGACAGGATGTCGTGCAACTCGCGCGCGATCCGGCGTCGCTCCTCTGCTACGGCCATGGTCGCCACCTCGGCCTCTTCTCGCTCGAGCGCCATCTCACGGGTTTCGATAGTCCTCTTCTTCAGGTGCAGCGAGCGGCCCGTCAGTCCGGCTGCGAAGATCAAGGTCGTCACCGACGAACTCCAGAGCGCGTCGGTGAACGTCTCTATCATCGGATCGTTGAGGTCACGAACGATAATGGCGGCAGCGATGATCGGGATGGCCACAAGTAGGTTGGAGCCATGATCCGCAACCGAGTAGACCGCTATCACGGTGATGAAGACCGAGGCCCACGCCTGGGAAGCTCCGAACGCCAGCGACAGGAGAGTGAGACCTCCCATGACCACGCACAAAGTCAGGAGTGGCCGCAGCCTGCGCCAGGCCAGAGACAGACCCATCATGGTCACCACCACTACATTGACGGCTGCGGGCCCTCGCCAGTCGGGGCCGAGAAGGATGTCGCCCGCAGCTATGAGGACGGCGACCCCGGCGAGGATCTTGTCCGCGAGCGGGAGTCGGTGAAGGTCGGCGACGAAGTGGTGCAGGAGCTTCATGGGCGCAGTCTAGGCGTCGCCGGTCCGCTCCACGTCTGACTTGAGGCAGGTTCCCCGTCCCTCTCAGGGCAGATAACGAAATCTGTCCACGGCCAGACGACGACGCCCCCCGGCCCACCTACCTTCAACACGGTAGTTATGACCGCTCGTCGAAGGAGGAGACCATGCAAGGTTTCACCCGTACGGTAGCAAGATCCACACTCGTGGCAGTGACTGCGGCGGTCGCCGCGGTCGGCATCATCCTGACCATTACGCCCGCGTCGTCGCAGACCACGCAGTCTCTGAACCTAGATCTCGTCGACAGCGCGCCCATCCATTTCGAAGACGTCGGGCGGAAGGGCCTTTCGGCGGGAGACATCTTCTACTTCAAGGGCGCCGTCTTCGATGAGGAAGGCACGAAGGTCGGGTTGTTCTTGGGCGAGTCGGCGATCTACGGCAGAAACATGAAGAAGGCTCAGGTATTCGCGACGATCTCTCTCGCCGGCGGAGATCTTGCCTTCCAGGGCCGCTTCAACTTCGAGGCATCCGATCAGGGGATCGTGGCGTTGACCGGCGGCACGGGGACGTACGAGGGTGCAGTGGGTGTACTTCACAGCACGATCGAGAAGAGCGGAAAGGTCAACCTGGACATCACGCTCCGGAACTAGAAGCTCCGTCTTGGAGCTGGTCTCATCGGCCCGTTCTGTGCGGCCAGGGAAGAGGGGGGCGGGGAAGAACCGTCCCCCTCTTCCCTGGCCGGCGAACGTTGGGTTACGAAGGATTCGCCGAAGCTGGCCTCGATGAGACTCTGGAAGTGCTCGTCGTAGTCGGGTCGCCCGCTTCGCTGGAATCGCTCGTAACCGATCTCCTGAGGGTGAGGGGTACCAAAACTCCGATTCATCATGCTGCAACCCGGTGGTACTCGTGGATCAGACCGCCGAGAAGGTCTCGTCGCTCGGTCTTGGGCACGATGCTCACAGGCTCGACGTGACTAGATCTCTCAGGCACTCGAAGCTCGATTGATGGAGTTGTTCAAAGTTCCTGGAGGACGTCGAGACGCCAGAAGCCCCAGAGTCCCTGGCCAGGGGGCAGAAGGATGGACTTGACCGCCCTCTCGCCTTTCTTGACGGATGTCCGCGATTCCCGAAGAGATCACCACTATCCTGAACGATAGCCACACTCTCTGAAGTGGAGGATGGATGTCCTTAGGGGTGGTGAAGGATCTTCGATCCCCGCGGTCGCTTGACACCGCCGAGGACCCGGCAGGACAGACCTTCGTCAAGGGTGCTGTCGCCGGTCTTCCGATCACCCTGTCGGGCCTGCGGGCCGACCGTCTCGTCTGCGAGGCCTTGGACAGCGGCGGCGACGCCTTGAGGATCGCCCTCATGTTCGGCATGAGCGCCGAGGCCGCGACCGATTATGCGCAATCGTACGGGGCGTTCGATGGCGACCCCGGCACCGCGGTGTTCGACGAACTCCCACAAGGCAGCAGGCGTCCGGGGAGCTGACCACCCTTGAGTTCCGGCCTGAAGACCCTTCAGTAATCGTGAACTTTTGGGGAACCCCGCGGTGAGGCCGCTGGGCGTTGTAGTGCTCAGCGTAGGTTCGAAGAACACGGTCTAGATGGCGGCGGCTGAGGATCAGGGTCCAGTCGAGGATCTCGTGACGGAGCGTCTTCACGCACCGTTCAGCGAACGAGTTAGCCTTCGGTAATCTGATCGGTGTGCGGATGATCTTTATCCCCTCTGATCGAAGCACCTCATCGAATGCGCCAGAGAACTTGGAGTCCCGGTCGTGGATGAGGAAGCGAACCGGTTCACCGCGGCGCTGGTCCAGTTCGAAGCACAGGTTGCGAGCCTGCTGGGTGACGAAGGCTCCATCAGGGTTGCGGCTAGCGGCGGTTATATGGATCCGTCTGGATCCGATCTCGATGAAGAACAACACGTAGAGTGTCCTCAAGAACGCGGTCTCCACTGTGAAGAAGTCACACGCAAGGATGCCGTCAGCCTGGGTACGAAGGAACTCTCCCCAGCTGGGTCCCCGCCTGGGAGCCGGCCCCAGGCCTTCTCGAAGCAGCAGTCGTTTGATCGTGGTGGCCCCGACGCGGACACCGAGCTTTCGAAGCTCCCCTTGGATCCTGACGTAGCCCCAGCGCGGGTTCTCTTTGGCCATAGCCACGATGAGCTGGCAGATCTGAGGATCGAGCGGCGGACGGCCGCTCCTCGTGCGCCGGTAGGTCCACTTTCGCTTGACGAGTTCTCGGTGCCACCGAAGCAATGTGGCCGGAGTGATGATGAAGCATGACCAGCGGTCCTTTGGCATGCTTCGTGCCGCTGCGGCAAGTAACAGTCGGTCTAGCCGTCGCAGTTTGGGACGGCCGGTCTTGCGCTTCAAGACCTTCACCTGATGACGAAGGACGAGGATCTCGACTTCCCGGTCGTGCTGATCGCCGGGTGGAGCCACGCGAAAGACCGCGCGCAGCACCATGTAGAGGAGTGAGAAGATCATTAGCGAATGCTAGAGAACCCCTGGTCAGAGGGCGAATCGTAGTTTTGGTACCCCTCACGCTCATCTCGCGTTGGACGACCAGCAGAGGTGAGGGCGCAGCGCGTGCCAGCGCCATGGAGGCTGCAGACGGCAGCATTGGCGCGACTCTGCGCGAGGTCTTGCGGATGGTGCTTAGCGTTGGGGCGGGGTTAGCGGTGCGGGCCGTCCGATGTGAAAGCCCTGGACGAAGTCGACGCCGTAGCCGCGCAGGAGCTCGAGCGTCTCGGCGTTCTCGACGCCTTCGGCGATGGTGCGCAGTCCGAA
>JAENWQ010000183.1 GCA_016649855.1 Actinomycetota bacterium
ATACGAGGGCCTGAGCCTTGCGGTCCTCGAGGACCAGGGTGCTCTCGGCGAGGGTGGGGGTCGCTTCTTCTGCGAGCTTCTGGACGTCTTTTCGTGAGGTGGCCATCGGTGAAGTCTAGTGGCCCGGTGGGGGGCGTCCGGGTTGCCGTTCCGGCGCCGTCGAAAAAGGAGAAATCGGACAGATCCCCGCAGGGGACCGGCGGCATGGGTCGAAGTCGTCCCTATGCGACTGTTCAAGGACGTGCGCGCCATCGGGCGGAGCATCGCCGAACTTCGGTCGACCGATGCGGTCGAGGAGGAGAAGGCGACCTTCGAGCTGGCCGCGTCCGCATGTCGGTTCTCTCGTGACACCCAGGCGTCGGTGGACGACAAGCTGTCGTTCTCCGCGACGCTCATGCGAGCCGGAGAGGTTCAGGCTGCCACCCGGTTGATCGTGGAGCTCGAGGACGACGTCCGCGAGGAAGAGGTGGCCCTGGCTGGAGTGATCAACCAGGTTCACGCGGCCCGTTCACTTCGTCGCGAGAAGATCACCCGTCTGCGCCTCGCCCGGGTTCTCGTTACGTCGATGGTCGGGGCTTGCATCATGGGTTTCTCGGCCATGGGGATCGGCGTCGCCGGCGTGTTCGCCGATCGCACAGCCGCACCGAAGCCGGCGCGGGTCTCGGTCTCTTCGAACGTGGACCGCTCCGGTCCTGCAGGGGGCGGAGAGCCGGCTGTCAAGCACCTTCGGATCGGTGGAACCCTCGTCGCGCTCAACAAAGTGCAGCTGAGCGTTCTACGCGACCTTCAGAAGGGCAAGGTCGATCCTGAGTCGCTTGAAGAGTTCCTCGCGTCCTTGCCGCGCGGGGTCGCGGACTCCGTGCGGATGATGTTCTTGTCCGTCACGGTGCCCGTGGGAGAGGCGGTCACCGAGACTGTCGGATCGGCACCCGACGCAGCCGTCACTACCAAGGGATCGGATGCTGCTACCAAGCCGGACAAGGAAACGAAGGAGGACCCGCCGGACGCGGCACCGGAGAACCCGCCGCCTCCCACGCAGAACACCGACGACACCGTTATCGGCGGCGGCACCCTGAACGACACAAAGAGTCTTCCCTCCTAGGCAAGGTCCTTCAGGAAGCGTCAGGCAACGGTGAAGTTAGACAAGGGTGAACGACGACTCGCCCGAGTCGAGCCGGCCGACGAGCCCCGGCCTCCTCAGATGCACCGTTCCATCGTCGTCGTTCGTGTGTCCGATGACGGCAGCGTCGTAGCCGGCCTCAGACAACGTCTGAAGCCCGCGGGCCGCGTCTCCCTCGGGAACCACCACGACGAAGCCGACGCCCATGTTGAACACCCTGTACATCTCGGAGTCTTCGACCTCCCCGGCCTCCTGGATCAGACGGAATATCTCCGGGACCTCGAGCGGGTCGTCGATGTCGTAACCGACCGAGGCCTCGAGGCGGCAGAGGTTGGTGAACCCGTCCGAAGTGATGTGGACCATGCCCCGGGTGTCCACGCCCGCCGCCCACAGCGCGGTCGCCGCGCGCACGTAGATCTCGGTCGGTCTCAGGAGTTCCTCTCCCAGCGTGCAGCCAAGCCTGCCGATCTCATCGCCGAGCCGGTAGGCGGCCTTCGCCAGGAGGACGTTACGGGCGAGGGTCAGACCGTTCGAGTGGATCCCCGAAGAGGCGATCCCGATCAACGTGTCGCCGGCCTCGATGGACCGGCCGAGGATCATCTTCTCGGGGTGAAGGGTCCCGATACAGGTGCCGACCAGATCGAACGCAGTGTCGTCGCCGGGGGACCGGCCGTCCGAGCCGATGACCTCGGGCAGTTGTGCAAGCTCTCCGCCGGGGATGGCCACGCCCGCTTCCTTCGCCGCGGCACCGAGCCCCCTGAGGATCTCTTCAAGACGGCGAGGGTGGAGCGTATGGACGCCGAGGTAATCGACCATCGCGATCGGACGAGCGCCGACGCAGATGATGTCATTGACGTTCATCGCCATGCAGTCGAAGCCGATCGTGTCGTAGCGATCCATCGCCGAGGCGATGATCGTCTTGGTTCCGACTCCGTCGGTGGAGATCGCGATCGCGAGGTCGTCGGCAACCTTAAGGACGCTGGCGTAACCGCCGAAATCGGTCAGAACTTCGGCGCCCTCGGGGAGCGCCAGCGTCGGACCGAGATGTCTGACTATCGCGGAGAGCGCTTCGCCCTGACCCTTCACTCCGGCCTGTTCGTAGCCCTGTCCGCTCATTGCCGCCACGCTATCAGCCGGCCCCCGGGAGCTCGATCTGTTCCGCCTCGGAGCGTGCGCGGATGCCGCGTGGGAGACGCAGGGCCACGACGAACATGAGCGCCGCGGGGATGGCTGCGATCGCATAGGCGGAGCTGAACCCGAGGGTTTCCGCGGCGTAGCCGGTGGCGACGGGGGCCACGAGGTAGCCGAGGTCACCGGCCATCTGGCCGAGGCCCACAGCGGCTCCCGAACCGCCCCGAGGGATCGAGTCGGCGAGCAACGCTCCCGCCGCAACGGAGGTCGAGGCGATCGAGGCTCCCAACAGGGCCATCAGGACGAAGAACGCCCATGGCATGTCTTCGATCCGGCCCATAAGGACGGTTGCGACGACGGCCCCGGACAGGGCAGGGAGCAGCACGGCTTTGCGGCCGAAACGATCGGCAGTCTTCCCGACGAAAGGAAGCACCGCTGCCTCTCCCACCGCGATCATCGTCGCGGCCAATCCGATCTGGTTCGAGTCGAACCCGAGCCGGTCCTCGGCGAAGAGCGGACCCATGAACTGCGCCGGCCCGGAGATGGTCCACCACGCTGCGAGCGTGGCCGAAAGTGCGGTTACGTACCTGAGGTCGGAGAACAGGGGGCGCGCCGCTTTCAATGCCGCGAACGGAGAGCGCGTGACGCGCTCCACCTTCTCGCCCTCCTCCGCCATCACGAACCACCCGATGATCGCAGCCAGGAGCAGACCGGTCGCGTAGAAATGGAACGTCGCGGCGAGTCCGAAAGAATGCGCGACGAAGCCGCCGAGCAGCGGTCCGAGACCGATCCCGATCAGGAACGTTGCGCGGTTGGCTACCGTCGCCCGCCCCATCGCCTCCGGCTCGATGATGCGGATGATCCGGTTCTGAAGACCTGCGATGAATAGCGCGGAACCAGCCCCGCCGAACCCGCGCGCGAACACGAGCTGTGGGAACGTCTCCGCGAACCCACACGCGTAGGACGACAACGAGACGATCAGCAGTCCGGTGATGGCTGAGGAACGCTCGCCGAAACGGTCGACGACAACACCGCCGACGATCCCGAACGAGAACCGCGTCAGACCGAAGACGAGTTGAACCAGGCCGACGACCGCCAGCGAGACCCCGAACGCCTTCGCGTACCGCGGCAGGACCGGGATCAGCATGCCGAACCCCAGCGCTACCGTGATCGACATGGCGAGCAGCCGCCGGAACTCGGGACGCCTGATCGGGTGGATGAACTCGGGAGTGCTCATATGCGAGCCGTTCTGACGAGCTTCGTTGTCGCTACCGCCACCAAGGCGGCCCACGCGCCGGCCATCCGTGACACTCCTAGTCCTCCCGCGAGCGCGAACCCGCCGAGGGCGATCACCGCGGTGAACCAGCGCGCTACGCGCACGCGTCGTACATCGAGAGGCTCGCCGGTGTAGTCGGCGCTGCCGGCAACCGACTTCAGGCCGAGGATCGCAACCGATAGAACGCCCGCTCCGAGAAGCACGGAGGCAGCGACGTCGAGGTCGTACCAGGACCCGAGGGATCCTGCGATGGCCGCCGCCGCTCCTCCTGCGATCAAGATTGCGAGCGCGGCGAGCATCGAGCGCGGATGGTCTCCTCCTCCGAGCGAGCGGCTCACCACGAGGGTTGCGGCCATGCCGATCGTCGCGGCGGGCCCGGCCTCCTGCGTCGACACGTAGGTGCCCAGGAGCACGACGAAGATCAGGTCTCCCCGCGATGGAGGTCGCCCGGTCGAGCGGACCATCAAGCGCGCCGCGATCACGGTGGCCAGGAGAAGACCGGGTGACGCTGGCAACCAGAACCACAGAGCGAACGCCGCGAGCTCGGCGACCAGCGCGCTCGAATTGTTATCGGGGTCGAGCTCCCGGCCGAGCGCCCACGCGAGGAATACCGCGACACCGGCGCCGAAGGCGTCGGTCAGGCTTTCAAGGATGCCCGTGTCGTCGAGCAGGCGGGCCGCCAGGGCGGCCATCCCGGCCACGACCGAGATCCCGAGGGCGGCGACGTTGCTCTGCATCCGGGGGTCGATAGCGCGGGATAGCGAGGTCGACTGCTGCCGGGCGAGACCCTTCTCCCAACGCCTCCCGAGCCGATCGAGGTTCAACCGGTTACTGCCCCGAGGGACGCTGGATCAACTCGACGAGCAGACCGTGGTTCCCCTTGGGGTGGACGAACGCAACCATGTGGCCGCGCCCCCCCGGCGCGGGGCCTCATCGATGAGCGGAACACCCTTCGCCTTCAGGTCGGCGAGCGTTCCCTCGAGGTCGTCGACCTCGTACGCGATGTGGTGCAGTCCCTCGCCGCGTTTGGCGAGGAACTTGCCGACGGTCGTTTCGGGATCGGTGGCACCTAACAACTGAAGGTAGGAGTCCCCGATCGGGAGCATGGCCTCTTCGACGCCCTGGTCCTCGACCCGCTCACGGTGTGCCACTTCGAGCCCCCACACGGCCCCGTAGTGATCGATGGCGGCGTCGAGGTCGGCGACGGCGAGCGCGATGTGTTCGACCCTGAGCGACATGGGCGACATCCTAGCCGTGGGTAGGATGGGCCCTTCAGCACGAGCACGGATCTTCGAACCTCCGGACTCAGAAGCGGGTCGTCTCGACGAGCCGCCAAATGAAAGGACCTCGCAATGGCTTCCTCCGTTATCGCCTCCACCGCCCGCACCGCGATCGGAAGGTTCGGCGGCGCCGTCGGAGGCGTTCCCGCGGTCGACCTCGGAGCGCACGCGATCAAGGCGGCGCTCGAGCGGGCCGGGATCTCCGGGGACCAGGTCGATTACGTGATCATGGGCCACGTGCTGCAGGCCGGAGCCGGACAGATCACCGCCCGCCAGGCGTCCATCAAGGCCGGCATCCCCACCAGCGTTTCGGCCATCACGGTCAACAAGG
>JAENWQ010000140.1 GCA_016649855.1 Actinomycetota bacterium
CGAAATCGGGCTTTTCTCCTCAAACGAATCATCCGCGGTAGCGGCCCCGCGGGGAATGGCCCCCAGGGACCATTTTCAAGCTTTTCCTGACTATGGGCGCATAGTCCGGACGTACTAGTCCAAATGCGCCCGTACGGGCCCTAACCCCGTAAATCAGCCTACCAGAGCAAGCAAACGCTCAATTGACGACCTCTCGGGCCCTCATCTGCGTCCACTTATCCGAGAGGGAACCGAACGTCCTGCTGGCCCTCTCCACATCGCCCGATGCAAGCGCCTCGAGGCAGACCCAGACCTGTGCGGCCGAGTCGTCGTCGGCCAGCTCCTCGGCCTCGAACATGGTCGCCACCGATCCATAGTCGAGTTCCAAGAGCCCCTCCTCGGGGAAGTCGTTGAGCCATTCGAGGAGTTCCTTGACCGCGGCCGTGACCCCGTCATCGATCCACGCGGACTCGAGGATGGAGAGCGCCCGGCCCAGCCTCGTCGTGGCGTCTCCGAGTGAGGTTTCGTAACGGATGCGCAAACCCCCCGAGTCCTCCGTCAGGATCCGTTCACCCTCATCGAAGGCTGCGAACCAGCGCAAGGGAACGTGCCAGTTGGCGTGGAGGATGTGAGAACGAACGTCGGGGTGCTGCTCGCCCAGGATCTCCAGCTCCTCGGCGGCTCTCCGAGCTTCCAGCTCCGGAACGAACGCCTGAGCGACTTCCTCGGGGAGGCTTCCTCGGAACGCCAGGAGCCCCGCCAGCATCCTTAGACGGGTCCGCCACGGACACACCATGGTGATCCCATCGATCTTCCGGACGAGCGCGCCTTCGGTCACGCTCTCCATGGCCGGCAAAGATGCACCCAAGAGCCAGCGCCGGGAAGCCTCGGGATCCGGATTCTGGTCGCTCGTACCGTCTCGCATCCACCGGCTGCGATCCTCTTCCGGGAACGTCGAGAGCGGCTGATAGACCCTGAGGTAGGAGGTGCTCGTCATCGTGCGCCCATCCTAGTAGCGACGACGATGCAAACTCGGACATCCGCGGCTCGGGGGCAGGCGTTACCATCGAAGGCATGGGAGTTTTCGACCACGTCAAAGGCGACGGGTACGAGCAGATCGTCTACTGCATCGACGATCACTCGGGCCTCCGAGCCATCATCGCCATCCACTCCACGGCTCTCGGGCCGGCGCTTGGAGGAACCCGCTTCTACCCTTACGAGAACGAGGAGGCAGCTCTCGTCGATGTCCTCCGGCTCGCCCAGGGAATGACGTACAAGGCGGCGGCGGCAGGGCTCGACCTCGGCGGCGGGAAGGCGGTCATCATCGGAGACCCCCGCAGGATCAAATCCGAGGAACTGCTCCGGGCCTACGGCCGGTTCGTCGACAGCCTCGGAGGTCGCTACATCACCGCCGAAGACGTCGGGACCGAACTCGCCGACATGGACACGGTCAAACGAGAGTCCCGGTGGGTGACCGGTTGTTCGGCAACGCACGGGGGTTCCGGTGATCCCTCCCCCGTGACCGCGTGGGGTGTCGTGCAAGGGATGAAGGCCTGCGCGCTCGAGGCGTTCGGCGATGCGTCCCTTAAGGGGCGCACGGTTGCCCTGCAAGGGGTGGGCAAGGTCGGACGTGCCCTGTGCGGCTACCTCGTCGAAGAGGGGGCTAAGGTCACGATCGCCGATATCGACGTTGACAACCTGGCGCGCGCGGTCAACGACTTCGGGGTCGAGACGACCAGCCTCGACGCCGTCCACAAGATGGAGGTCGATATCTTCGCCCCGTGCGCGCTCGGCGGGATCATCAACGACGACACGATCTCGGACCTCCGCTGCAAGGTGATCGCCGGATCCGCCAACAACCAGCTGGCGCGCGATGAGCATGGGGACAAGCTCAAGGACCTCGGCATCCTCTACGCGCCGGACTTCGTCATCAATGCTGGGGGCCTGATCAACGTCGAGGATGAATTGCGCGGTTACGACCGCGACCGGGCGATGCAGAAGGTCGAAGGTATCTACCGGGCGATGCAGATGATCTTCACGATGGCTTCGGAACAGCACATCTCGACCGCCCGCGCCGCCGTTCAGCATGCCCAGGACCGGATCCGCAAGATCAGCCGCATCCGGCTCGTGCGGACAACCACTTACGGCCCGGACAACTACTAGATGGGTGACCTCCTTCGCATCATCGGCAATGGCAAGGACGTTCCCGATCATCCGGTCCCGGACGGACTCGGCGACAAAGATCTCATCGAGCTCTACCGGTGGCTGGTCCTGCTCAGGTCGTTCGACGAACGCGCCGTCGCCCTCCAACGTCAGGGTCGCATCGGAACCTACGCGCTCTATTGGGGCGAAGAGGCCACGCAGGCCGGAAGCCTGTATGCGCTCGAAGAGACCGACTGGATCTTTCCTTCCTACCGGCAGAACTCGATCGGCATCCTGCGCGGCGTCCCACCCTCGGTCATCCTGGCGTGGTGGCGCGGCTACGGCGGCAACACCGGCTTCTACGACACCAGGCATTTCCGCACCGGTCCCATCTGCGTACCTATCGGCACCCACATTCCTCACGCGGTCGGCACATCGTGGGCGGCCAAGCTGCGGGGGGAGCGGACCGCGTCGCTCGCGTGGTTCGGAGAAGGCGCCACCTCCGAGGGTGACTTCCACGAAGCGATGAATTTCGCATCGGTCTTCAAGACCGCCACGATCTTCTTCTGCACCAATAACCAATGGGCGATCTCAACGCCGGTATCGCAGCAGATGGCGACGAAGACGGTCGCCGAGAAGGCACTCGCTTACGCGATGCCGGCGGTGAGGGTCGACGGCTTCGACCCGCTGGCGTGCTGGAAGGCGACCAAGGATGCCGCCGACCGCGGCCGGGCCGGCGGGGGGCCCACGCTGATCGAGGCCTTCTGCTACAGGATCGGCGCCCACGGCACCGCCGACGACCCGCGGCTCTACCGCGACGAGTCCGAGGCCGAGAAGTGGAAGTCGCACGAGCCGCTCGGGAGCATGGCATCGTTCCTGGAGCGCCTCGGTGTGCTCGATGCCTCTGGGGCTGAGAAGATCAGGCACGAAGCGAAGCAGACGATCATCGATGCGGTGACGGAGATGGAAACGACCCCGACCCCCGGTCTCGAGGTGATCTTCGACAACGTCTACGCAAAGAACCCTCCGTGGATGTTCGCCGAGGGTCTGGAAGAGCTTCGCAGCGTGGGTCAGCGGGAGCTCGTGAAGCCACTGAATGCCCCCGACACACAGACTGAGGAAGAAGGAGCGTAATGACCGGATCGACGATGGTTGAGGCTCTCAACCTCGCCCTTCATCAGGCGATGGACGCGGACGATCGCGTGATCGTCCTGGGTGAGGATGTCGCCAAGACCGGCGGAGTCTTCCGCGTGACCCAGGGTCTCCTCGACAGGTTCGGCAAGGACCGGATCATCGACACACCGCTGGCCGAGGCCGGCATCGTCGGCAGCGCGATCGGGATGGCCATCTACGGGCTCTTGCCGGTCGTGGAGATCCAGTTCGACGCGTTCGTCTACCCGGGTTTCGAACAGATCGTCGTGCACGCCGCCCGCTACGCGTGGCGCACGCAGGGGCAGGTCCCCGCGTCGATCGTGATCCGCATCCCCTTCGGAGGCGGAGTTCGGGCCCCCGAATTGCACTCCGACTCTCCTGAGGCCCTCTTCTGCCACGTTCCCGGATTGAAGGTCGTTTGCCCGACCACGCCCCGCGACGCCCGGGACATGCTCCTCGCCGCGATCGAAGACCCCGATCCCGTGGTGTTCATGGAACCGAAGAGGATCTACCGGGCCGGTCGCCAGGAGGTTCCCGAAGAACTTCCCTTCGAGTTCGGAAATTCGAACGGAGAGGCGTCCGCTCTGTTGTCCACCGCGCGGACCGCACGGGAGGGCAGCGACCTGGCGATCCTCACCTACGGTTCGACGGTTCCGCTCTCGGTCGAGGCGGCCGACCACCTGGCTGCCGATCGCGGTATCGAGACCAAAGTCGTCGACCTGCGCTCTCTGTTCCCCCTCGACGTCGACGCGATCGTCTCGGCGGCACAGGAATGTGGGCGGGTACTCGTCGTGCACGAGGCCCCGAGGTCCGGAGGACTGGGGGCAGAAGTCTCGTCACTCGTCCACGAGCGCGCGATGCTCGATCTCGAAGCTCCCGTTCTGCGAGTCACCGGGTTCGATGTTCCCTTCCCTCAGTTCGCCAACGAGGACGACTACATCCCGTCGGTTGACCGCATCCTCCAGGGTGCCTACCGGGTGCTCGATTTCTGATGCCCGACTTCAAGCTGCCCGACCTCGGCGAAGGGGTCACCGAGGCCGAGATCGACCGCTGGCTGGTCAAGGAAGGCGACACGGTCGTCGAGGACGACTCGCTGGTCGAGCTCACCACCGACAAGGCGACCGCCGAGATCCCGTCCCCCTACGCGGGAACGGTTACGAAGATCCATCACCAGGCCGGCGAGGTCGTGCCCGTCGGATCGATCCTGATCACGATCGGCGATGCCGGCGCGGTGCCGGCGCCGCCGGCGGTGCCTCCCAAGGTACAGAAGGCGGCCGAGACTCGAACCGGGACCGAGACCGTTCCGGCGGCCGAACCGGTGCGATCGGGCAACGGCAACCGCACCGTCGGGGGCAAGGTCAAGGCTATGCCCCCGGTCCGCAAGCTGGCCCGCGATCTTGGGATCGACATCTCGGTCCTCAGCGGAAGTGGCCCCGGGGGCCGGATCCTGAGGCAGGACGTCGAGGCCGCCTCCACCGGATCGGTCCGCACCGCCGGACCCAGGGTTCCAAGCTCCGGCGAACGGCGCGAGCCGATCAAGGGCGTGCGCCGTCTGATCGCCGAGAAGATGCTTGAAGCCCACCGCATGATCCCGCCGGTCACGCACGTTGAGGAATGCGACGTGACCGAACTCGAGAAGCTGCGGGGGATCCTCCACTCGCGCAACCCCGACGCGCCAAGGATCCCGTACCTCTCGTTCGTCGTGAAGGCGACCGTCAGCGCGCTGCAGAAGTATCCGGCGCTGAACTCATCGCTCGACGACGATGCGCAGGAGATCGTCTACTACTCCCGCTACGACATCGGGATCGCCACCGACACCCCACAGGGCCTCATGGTTCCGGTCGTAAAGGGGGCCGACGCGTTGACGATCCCCGAGATCGCGGCCGAGATCAGGCGCCTCGCCGCGGCTGCGCAGTCGGGCAAGATCAAGGCCGACGAGCTCAAGGGTGCGACCTTCACGATCACGTCTCCGGGGAAGTTCGCCGGTCTCATGGCGACACCGATCATCTCTTACCCGCAGGCGGCGATCGTCGGCGTGCACCGCGCTGTCGACCGTCCCTGGGTCGTCGATGGACAGATCCAGATCCGCAAGATCATGAACATCGGTGTCACCTTCGACCATCGCGTACTCGACGGTCTGACCGCCGCGAAGTTCAACCAGGAGATCGTCACCCTCCTCGAGCACCCAGGCCTGCTCGGTCTCGAAGGCTAGACCCCTTTGAAGAGGGCAGAGAGTTAGAGCGCGGCTCCGATCTTCTGGAACTCCTCTTCACTCAGATCGAGGGACGCGGCCCCCATGTTCTCCTCGAGGTGGGCGACCTTGGAAGTCCCCGGGATCGGGAGCATCACCTTGGAACGGTGAAGCAGCCAGGCGAGGGCGATCTGGGCTGGGGTTGCGTCGTGCTCCTTGGCCACCTGCGCCAGCGCGCTCTTGCCTCCTGCGAGGGAACCACGCCCGACCGGTGCCCACGGAATGAACGCGATGCCGGCCGACTCGCACGCTTCGAGAACCTCTGATGACGTCTGGTCCTCGATGCTGTAACGGTTTTGCACGGAGCGAACCTCCACGATCGTCCGGGCCTGCCGCAGCTGCTCGACGCTGACGTTCGACACGCCGATCTCCGCGATCTCCCCCTCGTCTTGCATCTCCTTGAGAACCCCGATCGACTCCTCATAGGGCACCTTGGGGTCGGGACGGTGAAGCTGGTAGAGGTCGATGCGCTCGAGCTTCAGTCTCGACAAGCTCCCCTCGAGGGCAGCCCTCAAGTGCTCGGGCCGGCCATCCGGTTCCCATCTGCCGGGCCCCGGGCGGAGCTGGCCGCCCTTGGTCGCGATGACCACATCGTCCGGGTAAGGGGCCAGGACCTCGCCTATCAGTTCCTCCGAGACGTTCGGTCCGTACGAGTCGGCGGTGTCGATGAAGTTGACGCCGAGGTCCACCGCTCGTCTCAGTACCCGCTTGGCCTCCTCCGGGTCCTTGGGGGGTCCCCAGATGCCATCGCCGGTGATGCGCATGGCGCCGAAGCCGAGCCGGTTCACCTCGCGGTCCCCGATGGAGATCGTGCGGACCGCCCCTGATGCGCTCATCCGAGCCTCCTCAACACGCGCTGACCCTATCCGGGTCTCTGTCCGATGGTGTTGCGGAGAGTCCCGATCCGTTCGATCTCGAGCTCCACGACATCTCCGGCGGAGAGCTCCCGGCCCTGATCGAGCCCGCAGCATCCTCCCGGCGTCCCGGAACCGTAGACATCGCCCGGGAAGACGCGTTCGGAATCCGAAACGTAAACCAGCATGTCGGACCACGACCAGTGGATCTCGGACGAACGCGCCCGGCCCCATTCCTCACCGTTGACCCTGCAGATCATCTCGAGATCGGGCTCTGCGCCAACCTCATCGGCCGTGATGATGCAAGGCCCGAAGGAGTTGGCGAAATCCTTGCCTTTGGCAGGACCGAGCCAGGCTGTGACCTCTCGCATCTGAACGTCGCGCGCAGAGAAATCGTTGAAGATCGTGAAGCCGAAGACGTGCTCCGCCGCGTTCTCGCTCGTCAGGTCTTGTCCCGGCCGGCCCACGATCATCGCCAGCTCGAGCTCGAAGTCCATCTTGTCCGTGTACCTCGGCCACGGGCACTCCTCATCCGGACCGATGATCTGGCGATGGTTCCCCTTGTAGTAGATCGGAGCCTCGTACCAGTACTCGGGAACCGCTCCCTTCCTGCGCTCCGCGCCCTTGAGGACGTGGCTCTCGAACCCGAGGAAGTCGCGCAACGAGGCCATCCGATCCAGCGGACTGAGCCAGCGGAAGTCGGGTGCCGATCCATCGACGACGGCCTCCGCCGGGGCCGCCTCGGCCGCTTCCCTGACCGAGCGCCA
>JAENWQ010000269.1 GCA_016649855.1 Actinomycetota bacterium
AGTACATCCACGCACGGATCGTGGCCCAGCGTGACGAAGGAGCCGGCGTCCTCCTGGTGTCTTCGGAGCTCGACGAGATCATGGCTCTGGCCGACCGCATCGCGGTGATGTCCGCAGGAGAGATCGTCGGAGTCCTCGACCGAGCAGACGCGACCCGCGAAAAGGTCGGCCGCCTCATGGCCGGATCGCGAGACGAGCAGCAGCAGGCGGCGCCACCGTCTCCGCCTCCAGTAGAGGAGAAGGGTTCGTGAAGAGACTCGCACGCTCCCTGCTTGTACCCGCTCTTGCGCTCGTTGCCGCGCTCCTCGTGGGAGCGCTCGTCATCATCTTCACCGACCCCGAGACGCTGAGGGCGTGGGCGTCGTTCACCGCCAACCCCGGTCGAGCGCTAAGTCTTTCCTGGACGGTTGCCTCCGACGCCTACATCGCGCTATTCAAGGGATCGTTCGGCAGTCGGTATGCCATCAGCGAAACGCTGGTGAACGCCACTCCCTTGTTGCTGGCAGGACTATCGGTCGGACTCGCCTTCCGCGCCGGACTCTTCAACATCGGTGGTGAGGGCCAGATCCTGGCGGGATTCGTCGGAGCGGTCGCGGTCGGTTTCAGCTGGCCGACCATGCCGGCGATCTTCCACATCCCGCTAGCGCTCCTGGCCGGAGCGGCAGCGGGCGCGGCATGGGGATTCATCGCCGGCTTCCTCAAGGCGAAGACCGGAGCTCACGAGGTGATCTCCACCATCATGCTCAACTTCATCGCCCTCAGCGGCGTCAACTACCTCTTAAAATCCGACTTCTTCCTGCGGCCGGGACGTAACGACCCCATCTCCAAACCGGTCGCGGAGACCGCTGAGCTGCCCACCCTGACGGGTGATCTTCGGGTTCACCTCGGGATCCTCATCGCGCTCGCGGTCGCCTGGCTCATCTGGTGGATCCTTTTTCGAACGACCATCGGGTTCGAGTTCAGATCGGTCGGGACGAACCCGAACGCAGCGGCCTACGCGGGCATGAGCGTCGCAGGCACCTACATCCTGGCGATGATGATGGCGGGTGCCCTGACGGGTCTGGCGGGCGCCACCCAGATGCTCGGGATCAAGAAGTTCCTCAGTCCCGGCTTCTCGGGCTTTGGATTCGATGCGATCGCCCTGGCTCTGTTGGGCAAGTCCCATCCGGGTGGGATCGTGCTGGCCAGCATCCTCTTCGGCGCCTTGAGAGCAGGCGCACTGACCATGCAGGCATCGACCTCGACCCCGATCGACATCATCGTCGTCATCCAGGCCCTGGTCATCGCTTTCGTCGCCGCACCGGCCCTCGTGCGGGCCATGTTCCGCGTCAAGCTCCGGCGCTCGGACGAAACCGCGGGTGTCCTGGCCAAGGGCTGGGGTTCATGAGCGCCTCACCGGAGACCGTGGTGACTTCGAGGATCAGCCCGGCCAGGGCTCGTGCGTTCGGCATCTTCTTCGTGTTCCTCGCCGTCGGTATCGCCGTCCTGTTCGGCATGGGGAGCGGGGGGAGCAGTTCGACGTTCGGTCTGAACGGCCCCGATCAGTTCGCCGAGCTCCCCAAGGTAGAGATCCCGGCCGCCGGAACCGCCTATTTCCTGGCATTGGTGACCGCGTTCATCGGCGGCATGCAGTTGGCGCGTGGCTTCGGGAAGCGGATCTATCTGGTTCTCGGCCTGGTCGTCTTCCTCTTCATCTTCGCCTTCCTCGTGTGGGCAACCGAAGACAACTCGCTCAACCTGTACGGGATGTTGCAGAGCACTCTCTTGAGATCGATCCCTCTCACGCTCGGAGCGTTGTCCGGAGTTCTGTGCGAGAAGTCGGGCGTGGTCAACATCGCCATCGAGGGGATGATGCTGTTCGCCGCGTTCATCGGCGTCATCATCGGGAGCGCGTCGGGGAACCTGTGGGTCGGGCTCATCGGGGGGGCGCTGGCCGGCGGACTTCTCGCTTCGGTCCTCGCCGTTCTCTCGATCCGTTACCGCGTTGACCAGATCATCGCCGGGACCGTGCTCAACATCTTCGCTCTTGGGATAACGAGCTACCTGACCGCGCGCGTGCTCGTCGAGTATCAGAACCTCAACAATCCGGGAACGTTCAAGCAGGTCTCCATCCCCTTGCTCTCGAGGATCCCACTGGTCGGTCCCCTCCTGTTTCGCAACAACATCTTCGTGTACCTCGCGTTCATCCTCGTCGCGGCGGTGTGGTTCGGTCTGAACAAGACGCGCTGGGGGCTGCGGGTGCGAGCGGTCGGTGAGCACCC